>JANNBG010000593.1:0-11060 GCA_031385205.1 Rhodobacterales bacterium | reverse complement strand
CCGCATCATGCCGCCCCGTGCCACCGCGTGCCTGCCACAACGCCCCCAGCACCGGGTAACGCGGGCCGTCGATGTTCAGGATCGGGCACAACTCCTTCACCCGCTGGGCCGTGATGAACTCGGTCGAAACCCCCTGCAGCGCATTCGCGTGTGCGGTGCGCAGATACCCCCGCACCTCATGATGCGTTTGCGCCAGCATCATCACGCCACGCGGGGAAAACATCATGTTATAGTTCAGGTCTTGCGACAGCGTCTCGTACAGGCTCCGCGACTTTTCATAGATCGCGGCAGAAGGATCCTGCAGGTAATTCGACCGGATGATCGTCGTGTTGCGCCCAGTATTGCCGCCGCCCAGCCAGCCCTTTTCCACAATCGCCACATTGCGGATGCCGAAATTCTTGCCCAGATAATACGCCGTGGCCAACCCGTGCCCGCCTGCACCCACGATCACCACGTCATAAGCGGTCTTTGGCACGGCCTTGCCCCAGGCGCGGTCCCAGCCGGTATGATTGCGCAAAGCCTCACGCGCGATGGCGAAAACGGAATAGCGTTTCATGGTGGCCCCTGTATGCGCATGGGTCTTATGCCGTGGCCCAAGGGTTAAGCGGTTCCTGAAGGCGGCACAACCGGGCGAAATGCGACATGTTCGCCGGGGGTTTTGGGCGGGCCACAAAGCGACTACATGACATGCAGATGGCAGAGGCGGGGCTGATGGCGGGATTGGTGTTCTGGGGCGTGGCGGGGGTGATGCTGGCCAGCGTAGCAGCGGTGCTGTTGCGCGCATTGCGCAGCGTGCCGGATGCGGGTGTTTCCGATGTGCAGGTCTACAAGGACCAGTTGGCGGATGTGGACCGTGACGTCGCACGCGGAGTGCTGACGGAGGGAGAGGCAGCACGCCTGCGCGTGGAAGTCTCGCGGCGCATTCTGGCGGCGGATAAAGTGCAGGCCGTGGTGCCCGTGCGGGGCAATGCAGGCGTGCTGGCAGTGATCATCGTGCTTGCAATGGCAGGTGCCGTGCTGGGCTATCTCCGGCTGGGGGCGGTGGGTTACGCGGACCTGCCCTTGGCGGGGCGCATTGCGATGGCAGAACAGGTGCGGGAAAACCGGCCGGGTCAGGCGGTGGCCGAGGCGCAGGTCGTATTGCCCGCGCCAACGGTGCCGGATGCGGATTATGCGGGGCTTATGGAAAAGCTGCGGCAGGCGGTCAAGGACAGGCCGACGGATGTGCAGGGCTTGGCGCTGCTCGCACGGAATGAGGCGGGGTTGGGTAATCTGGCGGCGGCTCGCACGGCACAGGTGGCACTGATCGCGGCCAAAGGCACCGCGGTCACGGCGGATGACCATGCCAATCTGGCCGAATTGCTGGTGGCCGCGGCCGGCGGTTATGTGTCGCCCGAGGCGGAGGCCATCTTGGAACAGGCCCTGACGCTGGACGCGATGAACCCCAAGGCGCGCTATTATGCCGGGCTGATGCTGGCGCAGGTCGGGCGGTTTGATCTGTCCTTTCGCATGTGGCTACCCATCGTGGGCACAGATGCCCCCTGGACCCCTGCCTTGCGCGCACAGATCGAAGATGTGGCGATGCGCGCGGGGGTGGAGTTCACTCTGCCCGAACAAATTGGCCCGACGGCCGATCAGGTTGCAGCGGCCGAAGATATGGCACCAGCGGATCAGCAGGCAATGATCCAAGGCATGGTCACACAGCTGTCGGATCGGTTGGCATCGGAAGGCGGGCCTGCCACAGATTGGGCACGGCTGATAACCGCGCTGAACGTGCTGGGGCAGACGGATCAGGCCCGCACTATCCTCACCGAGGCGCGCACCACCTTTGCCGCCAACGCCCCCGACCTCGCCGTCATCGACGCCGCCGCAAAAGACGCAGGCCTATGATCATCGAAGACATCATGGACTTTGCAGGCATCCTGCCCCCCAACCGCGCCATCGCAGGCCTTGATTTCGGCGAAAAGACCATCGGCGTGGCCATCTCCGACCTGCGCCGTCAGGTCGGTAACCCGCTTGAAACCCTGCGGCGTGTCAAGTTCACCCAAGACGCCGCCAAACTGCTGGCCCTGCTTGCCACACGCGGCGCGCATGGCATCATCCTTGGCCTGCCCCTGAACATGGACGGCTCCGAAGGTCCCCGCGCACAGGCCACCCGCGCCTTTGCCCGCAACCTTGCCGCGCTGACCGACCTGCCCATCACCTATTGGGATGAACGTCTGTCCACCGTCGCCGCCACCCGCGCGCTGCTGGAGGCCGACGCCTCGCGCAAGCGCCGCAAGGAAGTGATCGACGCCGTCGCCGCAGGGTTCATCCTGCAAGGCGCGCTGGACAGGATGGGTTATGTGGCGCGCACCGTTGCATAAAGCCCTCTCCCCCGACCCCTCTCCGAAGGGCGGAGAGGGAAGGTGCGCGCTTTCTGCACCCCTCTTCCCGTGGGAGAGGGGCCGGGGGAGAGGTTCTGCCTGCCAAAGGGAACAAACATGAAAATCCTCGCACTCGCCCTCATCCCCACCATCGCCATAGCCGAAGGCCCCCCGCTCGATTTCTATACCGGGCGCTATCAGATGATCGGCAAAGATGCTGCCGGCCTTGTCGATATCCCCCTGCGGCTCGATCCATCCGGCACAGACCTGCGTGTCACCATGTGCGGCACCGCCGATGCCGGCACGCTGCTAATGCCCGGACCCAACAATGACGAGGATTACATCGAAGGCCGTATCGGAGCCTACAACGTTGTCTGCAACGCCTTCAGCACCTATGAAATCTATCCCCTGCTCGCCTGCTATGGCGAGGATGGCGCAAGGCTTACCCTGTGGCCCGCCGATGATTTCGACGCGTCGCTCGATTGCGCCCCCTGATTGCGGCACAAACACCACAGCGCGTGACGCAGGCGTCCTCAAAACGTCGCAAAGGGATGAATAATCCCGCATCTGCACAGTATACGCTGCGCATATTGACCAAGGAGCCCGCATGAAGGACGACATCTGGAGCAGGGACGAGGTGCAATCGCCTTGTGTCAAGCTGTGCGTCGTCCACCCCGACGCGCGTCTGTGCGTGGGCTGTTTGCGCAGCATCGCCGAGATCACCGAATGGTCGCGCTACAGCCATGAAGACCGCGCCACAATCATGGCCGACCTGCCCGCCCGTGCGGGTCTTTTGACCAAACGCCGCGGCGGGCGCGCGGGGCGGTTGGCGGGCTGACATCCCGTTAAGCCACATTTCTGCCACACCATGTTGTGTGACGTCTTTGACCATCCGGTAAATCTTGCTCTGCGCAATGCGGCCTTGCACATCTTTGCACGGATACATGCCGATTTTGCGGTATGTGCTGTGACTGACCGCAATCGTTCGCCCTGACAGGACACCCGCATGACAACGTACACCCATTTGGCCTATACCCCCTACGATCTGACCGATGATCTTTCCGCCCTGCTTGCCGGCATCACGCCCACAAACATCTTAGGGTCACAGGTCATTTCAGAATTCGGCAGCTTGCGCCTCACGATCCAATCCATCGCCCCCTATACCATCGACATCACTGGGCAGGGTCTGCCAACCATGGGCGGCACCGGGGCACCTGACTTTACCGGCACAATCACGTCGATGCGTTTCAAGGTCAGCGGCGCGCTACCAAGTAATCCGTCCTTCACGCTTGATCTGGGCGACACGCGACTGGGTGAACGTCGGTAACAACGCCTTTCTGCAGATGAGCCGCTATACAGTCGCACCGTCCAGCATCGAGCGGCTGTCGTTCAGCTATGTCGCCGTTGAAAATGGCGTTGAAGTCGCGCGTGACGCCGATGTGATCGGAAGAAGCGATGGCACTCTTTTCAATGATCCTGGCCTGACGGCCATCCACGGTGTGGGGCGCCTGCGGGTCGGTTCCTTCAACCTGAGCGGCGTGGATGTGACCACCCTGGAGGACAGTTTCACCTTGTATGGCGGAAACTCCTTCAGCGACAATTTGATCGGAGCCCGCAGCTTCGGTGCCAATACCACGGAAATCAGCTATTTCGGCTATGGTGGCAACGACACGCTGGGCGGGGGGGGGTCATCGGCGATCGAGTCACTTTTTGGCGGGGCCGACAATGACACCTACATCCCAGGTGCAGGCGATGTGGTGGTCGAATTGGCCAATCAAGGCACCGATACGCTGCAACGCTTTATCACGACCAACCTGAATGATTTTGCCAATGTCGAAAACCTGACCCTGCTGGGCACCGCCGCGGTCAATGCCACGGGGACCGAAGGCAGCAATATCATCACGGGCAATGCTGGGGCCAACGTCCTGAATGGTGGCGGCGGCACCGATACGCTGCAGGGCCTTGGGGGCGATGATACCTACGAGATTTCCGCAGGTGTGACGATCAACGAAGAACCGGGTGGCGGTTTTGATACGGTGCTGACCACGGCCACAACCACCCTTGCCGCCCAGATCGAAGCGCTGGTCCTGCAAGGCCCCACGGCCATCAACGGCACGGGCAACAGCATCGCCAACCGCATCACCGGCAATGAAGCAGCCAACGTCCTGGATGGCGCAGACGGCATTGATACGCTGATTGGCGGGCTGGGCGACGATATCTATCTTGTGACCGCAGGCGATGTGGTGACCGAGGGCACGGGCGGTGGTCTGGCAGACCGCGTCCGCGCCGCAGCGACCTATGTGCTGGCCGCAGGCGTGCAGGTGGAGGTGCTGGAAACGCAAGCTGCGACCGCCACCACCACCATCGCGCTGACCGGCAACGCCATATCACAGGCCATCATCGGCAATGACGGGGCCAACGTGCTGACCGGCGGGGGTGGCACGGATACCCTGACCGGCGGCTTGGGCAACGATACCTATATCGTCGAGGCGGGCGATATGATTGTCGAGGGCGCAGGTGGCGGCACGGCAGACCGCGTCCGCGTGGCGGCCAGCTATACCCTTGCGGCAGGCGTGTCTGCCGAGGTGCTGGAAACGGTGCTTGCGACAGCCACCACCACCATCGCGCTGACCGGAAACGCCGTATCACAGGCGATCATCGGCAATGCCGGGGTGAATGTGCTGACCGGCGGTGGCGGCACGGATACGCTGACGGGGGGGCAAGGCTCCGATACTTATGTGGTCGAAGTCGGCGATGTGATCGTTGAGGGCGCGGGCAGCGGAACAGACCGCGTGCGCGTCGCCGCCAGTTATACTTTGGCTGCGGGCGCCGCTATCGAAGTTCTGGAAACGCGGGCCAGTACTGGCTTCACTGCCATCAACCTGACGGGCAATGACGCCTTCCAGACGCTGGTGGGCAATGCCGCGGACAACATCCTGAATGGTGGCGAAGGCGCCGATACGATGATCGGCGGGCTGGGCGATGACACCTTCATTGTCGACGACCAAGGCGATGAGGTGACCGAAGGCGCGGGCGGCGGCACAGTTGACACCGTGCGTACCAGCGTCAACTTTGCCCTTGCTAGCGGTGTCAATGTCGAAGTGTTGGCTGCGGCCGCAGGCACGGCTGCCATTATCCTCACGGGCAATGCGCTGGCACAGACCGTCAGGGGCAACGGCGGGGCCAATGTCATCAACGGGCTGTCGGGCACCGATACGTTGACGGGGGGGTCGGGGGCCGACGCGTTCGTGTTCAGCGCAGCGCTGGCGACCATCGGCACCGACGTCATTACCGATTTTTCACGCGCGATGGACATCATGCATCTGGATCGCTTCATTTTCGGATCGATCGGTCAGATGTCGGGTGGCCTTTTTGCAAACAGGTTCAGGGCCAATACCACCGGCCTTGCAGGTGATACAGACGACCGCATCATCTATGAAACCGACACCGGCATCCTGCGCTATGACAGCAACGGGTCAGCGTCTGGCGGCACCATCGTACAATTCGCCCGCCTGCAAACGCCACTGGCGCTGGATCATACAGATTTTCTGGTGAGCTAGGGCAAACGCCAGTCCTGCACGGACGTCAGCATGGGGCGGAAACAGGCGATCATCCGGTCACCCCGCCCCTGCGCGCAGGCCAACTGACCAAACACACCGGCGGGCGTGCGGGGCGGTTGGCGGGTTAACCACAACCGCACAACCCTGCGCTGCAAAATGTGCCGGATCATGGTGAACGCGCTGCAATCCCTTGCGTTTTGAATGGCAAGCTTGCACGGTTTTGCGCGTGTTCTTGCCGATTTTGCACTGTTTGCTGCACCAGACCAACATCATCCCACGACAGGACGCTCCAATGGCCATTCATACGCAAGCAACCAGTTTTCCCGGCGGTCTGACAGGCGATCCTGCCGCATTGTTTGCGAGCTTGACACCTGCCAACATCGGCGGCTCTGGGGCCATCTTCGCATACGGCAATATGCGTCTTTCTATGCTGAACGGGTATTACATCGACATCACGGGATCGGGCCTGCCGACCACAGGCAGCGTGGGCGTACCCGTCTTTACCGGCAGCATCACCAACTTGCGCTTTGTCGCTGATGGTGTGGGGCCAAGCGGTCCATCCTTCACGATCGACCTGACCACCCCGATTTCATTTGCCGATTTCATGGCCAACCCTTTGGCAATCTACAACGGTGACGACGTCCTTAACGGCGGGTTCGGGTCCAATTTGCTTTATGGCTATGGCGGCAATGATTGGCTGGACGGCGGCTCGGATGGCAGTAACCAAGGCGTGCAGGATACGCTTTACGGCGGCGAAGGGGATGACCGGTTTACCATCACCGAAACGGTGTTCCAGTCCGAGGCCAACCCCGTCATTTTTGGCGGCAATGGCGTCGATACGATTTGGTACAACTGGCTCAATGTGGAACCGACGGCTGTTCTGAACATGGGGCGTATGACAACCCAGCCAACCGGTATTGAAAAGCTGGAATTCTATTCAACTGACTCTTCCGGCAGTTTTCCGACATTTGCCAGAGTCAACGCTTTGCCCGGTGTCGGGCTGTTGGCGATTGCTGGGCTGACGTCGATCACGGGCCTGAAAGAGATCAACGCCACAGGTGCTGGCACGATCGACCTGTCGGGCGTGGCCATGACCAATGAAGGCGGCAATTTCCGCTATTACGGCACCAGCGGCAATGATGCCTTCCTTGCCCCCCGCAGTTTCACGCCCGGCACGGACGTGCAGTATTTCGGCGATGGCGGCAATGACACGCTGGGCGGTTTTGCCGATGTGGTCGAAAATCTGTTCGGCGGCATCGGCGATGATACCTATATCGTCGGTGCAGGCGATTACATTCAGGAAGAAAGCAATGAAGGCAACGATACTGTCCAAAGCCGGATTTCCAGCAATCTGAACAGCTTTGTGAATATTGAAAACCTGACACTGGTGGGCACTGCAGCCGTCGATGCCACAGGCAACACAGGCACCAACGTCATCACGGGCAACGCCGCCGCCAATTATCTGACCGGCGGGGGTGGCACCGATACGCTGCAAGGGGCCGGTGGCAATGACACCTATCTGATGGGCACGGGTGTGACCATCATCGAGGCCCTGAACGCAGGTACCGATACCGCGCTGTCCTTTGCCACCGCCACGCTGGCCACCAACGTGGAGCGGCTGATCCTATTGGGTGATGCAGCGATCAACGGCACTGGCAACGCGCTGGCCAACCGCATCACCGGCAATGATGCCGCCAACCGGCTGGATGGTGGCGCTTTGGCGGATCGTCTGATCGGGGCTGATGGGGATGACACCTATGTTTTCGGCGCGGGCGATGTGATTGTCGAGTTTGAAGACGAAGGTACGGATACCGTCGAATCCGCCGCCAGCGTGACACTAGCCGCCAATGTGGAACGCCTTGTCCTGACAGGGACACTGGCCATCAGCGGCACAGGCAATGCAGATGCCAACCGCATCACAGGCAATGCCATGGCCAATGTGCTGGACGGTGGCGATGGCATCGACACGCTGATCGGTGGCTTGGGCAATGACACCTATCTGGTCGATGACGCAGCCGATGTGGTGACCGAGGCCGCAGGTGGCACAACCGATACCGTGCGCGCCAGCGTCAGCTATGTGCTGGCAACCAGCGCGAATATCGACGTTTTGGCCGCCGCAGCGGGTACTGCTGCGATCAACCTCACAGGCAATGCGCTGGCGCAAACCATCACAGGCAACGGCGGCGCCAATGTGCTGAACGGGGCTGCTGGTCTGGATACGCTGACAGGTGGCGCGGGCGCGGATGCCTTTGTGTTCAGCGCGGCACTCGCCACAACGGGCCTGGATGTCATCACCGATTTCTCGCGCGCAATGGATATCATCCACCTGCAGAATGGCATCTTCCTCGGCATCGGTGCGGCGGGTGCGCTCGCCTCTGGTGCCTTTGCCGCCAACACCACCGGCCTTGCGGGCGATACCAGCGACCGGATCATCTATGAATCGGACACCGGCATCCTGCGCTATGACAGCAACGGGTCGACATCAGGCGGCACCATCGTGCAATTCGCCCGGCTGCAAACGCCGCTTGCACTGGATTTCACCGATTTCATAGTGATCTGACGCGTGGCCTCCTCCACCTTCGTGGGGGAGGCCAAAAAACATGCGGCGCGTAAGCACTGACTAAGGATACAGAATGGCAAGATATTCTGGCGGCACCAGCACGCCCTTCACCGCAGATATGCAGGCCGTGCTGGGCATCATGGCATCGTCCCAGATTGTCAGCGGTTATGACGGCGGTGGGTTAGGGTTCGTTCTGACCATGTCCTCCGGTTTCAGGGTGCATGTGTATGGCTTCCAACTGCAGTTGTTTGCGGCGCCGGACGGCGGTCTTGCTTTGTACGGGAATGCCACGCAATTCAATGTGTTCCGCACCGGCGAGGCCTCTGTCTATGTCCAGGTTGACAGCTTTGGCACGCGTCCTGCGTATGAGCTGTTCGACACCACACTCACCCTGTTCAACGGCGCGGATGCCATTTTGGCAGATGGCGGGTCGCAAACGCTGTATGGTTATGGCGGCGATGACACGCTGTATGGTGCCGGCCGTGGACCGGCCACGGACCGCGATACCCTGTATGGCGGCGACGGCGACGACAGCTTTGATCTGTCTCTGCAGGCGGACCTTGCTGTCGGTGATGACGTGATTGTTGGCGGGGCGGGCGTCGATACCCTGACGCTGGAATGGTCCAATCGTGGTGATGGCGCAATCATCAACCTGTCGCATTTCACCACAACACCCACGGGCATCGAAAAGCTGCATTTCGCATCCACCCTCGGCGCTCCGGCGCAGGTCTTGGCGACCCCGGGTGCAGGTCTGTTCGCCCTGCCCGGCCTGACCGAGGTGTCGGGCGTCGCTGCCGTAACCGTCGCGTCCGCAGGGATCATAGACCTGTCCGCTGTCGCATTCATCGCCGAGGGCGGGGTCTTCCGCTATACCGGCACGGGCGGCGATGATGCCTTTCTGGCACCGCGCAGCTTTGCCATGGCCACCGACATCGTCTATGACGGCATGGGCGGCAATGACACGCTGGGCGGCTTGGCAACAGCGGTGGAAACGCTTTATGGTGGCGCAGGGGACGATACCTTTATCGCAGGCGTCGGTGATAGCGTGGTCGAAGGTGTTGATGCAGGCACAGATACGCTGCGGCGTGCCCTGACCACCAACCTGAACGACTTTGCCAATGTCGAAAACCTGACACTGTTGGGCACCGTGGCCCTCAATGCCGCGGGCACCACAGGCAGCAATGTCATCACCGGCAATGGCGCTGCCAATAGCTTGAATGGCGGTGGCGGCCTTGATACCCTGCAGGGTGGCGCGGGCGATGATACCTATCAGATGGCCATTGGCGTCACGATCTTTGAGGCGGCGAATGCAGGCTTTGACACGCTGCTGACTGCTGCGACAACCACGCTCGCCGCCAATCTGGAAGGGCTGGTGCTGCAGGGCACGCAGGCCATCAGTGGCACGGGAAATGCCGCGGCAAACCGCATCACCGGCAACACAGCCGCCAATGTGCTGGACGGCGCGAGTGGGCTGGATACCCTGATCGGCGGTCTGGGCAATGATACATATCTGGTCACCACCGGCGATGTGGTGACCGAACTGGCAGGCGGTGGCACCGCCGACCGCGTGCGTGTCACCGACAGCTATACCCTTGCCGCCACGGCGCAGATCGAGGTGCTGGAAACCACGCTGGCCACCGCGACCAGCGCCATCATCCTGACAGGCAATGCGTTTGCCCAGACCATCATCGGCAATGCCGGGGACAATGCCTTGAAGGGCGGGCTGGGGATGGACACGCTGACCGGGGGCGCGGGCAAGGACGCGTTTGTGTTCAACACAGCATCTGGCACCACCAACATCGACCGCATCACCGATTTCAACCATGCAGCCGATACCATCCGGCTGGATAACGCCATCTTCACCGCCCTGGGGCTGGCCACCGGTGCCTTGACCACGACTGCCTTCTGGGCCAGCGCTAACGGGGCCGCGCATGATGCGACGGATCGCATCCTGTATAACACCACGACGGGCGTTTTGACCTATGACAGCAACGGGTCAACGACCGGCGGCACCATCGTGCCATTCGCCCGGCTGACCCTGGCTGCGGTGGTCGACTTCACCGATTTCGTGGTGATCTGACACGTCGCCCCTTGATGATGCGCGCCCGCAACATCTGGGCGCGCTCCACCTCAAATTGTCCCAATCCGGTTGTCACATGACATCCCGCACGCCACCGTCATCGGCAAGTTCTTGCCGATCAAACCCCGCCGCCATGTGCTGGCGCATCTCAGACAGGATGACCGATGACCACCTTCACCTATCTCAACAACGTGGGCCAACAGAACATGGACATGTTGCTGAACAGCCTGCAGATGGCGAACATCACCGCGATTTCCCCTTCCAATCCCAGCAGCATTCAGATGTTGCTGTCGACCGGCTTGCAAGTCAACGTCCAGGGGACCGGCCTCGCATATACCGGGTCGATCGGGAACCTTGTGTTTACGGGCCAGGTGACACTGGTAACCTTCAGATCAGGGGTGTGTTACTATCAGAGTCAGAGGAACTTCGAGACGATGCATTGTGCAAGTGGTGACAGTGGCAGTGCGGTTATGTCATGTGCTGATGTGTCATGT
>JANNBG010000569.1:0-2193 GCA_031385205.1 Rhodobacterales bacterium | reverse complement strand
TCATACCGACACCTTCGCATATTTTTCCTGCTTCCAGACACCATCCGCCAAAATCCGTTTTAGCTTCTGCACCGCCTGCCAACAATCCATGTGCCGGATGACCAGCGGCGACACCCCGAAGCGGATGGCATCGGGTTGGCGGAGGGTTTCGGTGGCGCGGTGCAGGCAGCGGATTTCAATATTGGGCTGGTCTTCGAGTTTTTGGGCAAAGTGGTCGCGCCATGCGAGGCGGGATTGGAAAGAGCGGAGGGACGCGTTCCATGCGGGACCGGGGCGTTCGGATTGGCGCAGGGCGGTGGCTTGGGCGACCTCTCGGCCTGAAATGGCACCCATGGCAAGGTATGGGGAAAGGCGGGAACAGGCGCGTTCACCGGACACGGGGGATGACATGGCGGCGCGGTAGGGTTGGCCGCGGGTGGTCAGGAAGGAGTCCAGTGTTTGGAGGGCGATCTGGCGGCCACCGGGTTGGCGGTGGGGGCAGGGGTCGGGCATGAGGCGCAGGGATTTTGTGGTTGGAATGGGGCCGGGTTCAATGCCGGGGATGGATTGTAGCGCCAAGGGCGTGGGGGTTTGCGGGGCATTCGTAAAGGCATCCCTTTGGCGGGCCCAGCCATCACGGTTGCGCAAGCGGCGGATGACGCCGGTTTGGGGAAGTTCCTGCCAATGGATGCCTGCGTGCTTTGCCCATGCGTGGACGCGGACATCACGGGCATAAGTCCACAGGTTGCCTGTCTCTTGATGGCTGATGATGCGGGCGATGTGATGGGTACGGCAAAAGCGTTGCAGTGTTTCTATGGCATCGCCGGTGCGCACGATCAGGGGGGCACCTAAAGTGCCCAGATCATGGCGCAAATCGGCAAGACATTCGGCGGTGAAATCCCATTGACGGGCGGAGGTATCGGGGAGGTGCCAGTAGTCCGGCTCCACAATGTAAAGTGGCAAGATGGGGCCGAGACTGGCGGCATGGGCCAGTGCGGGGTGGTCGTGGATGCGCAGGTCGCGCTTGAACCAGACGAGAACGTTCATGGAACATGGGTGGCATGGGGCGGGGGATTCGTAAAGGGCCATGGGTGCGATTGTGGCGACGCGAGGCCTCCGGCGGAGATCGTTGAGAACAGAGGAAGCCGGAAGGAGGGCTTGGTTGAAGTGGGGCGCATGCGGGGCTAACGTGAGGACAGAGCATCCCCTTAGCCCGGCAGGACACCATGAACGATCAAGCCCACCGCACCATCCGCCTTGCCGATTATCAGCCGTTTACGCATGTCGTGGACAGCGTGGCGCTGACGTTTCGGCTGGACCCGCATGCCACGCAGGTGACCGCGCGGCTGGCGCTGCGGCCAAACCCCTTGCGTCCCGGTCAGCATGACTTGCGGCTGGATGGGGAACAGTTGGTGCTTTTGTCATGCAAGATTGATGGGGTGGCGGTGCAGGCGGTGCCCGATGCGACGGGGCTGACGTTGCGCGTGCCGGAGGGGCCGTTTGTGCTGGAAACGGTGGTGCAGATTGACCCGGCCAGCAATACGGCGCTGGAGGGGTTGTACATGTCTGGGGGCATGTATTGCACGCAATGCGAGGCGGAGGGGTTTCGCAAGATTACGTTTTACCCGGATCGTCCCGATGTGATGACGCGGTTTTCTGTGCGGGTGGAGGGGGAGATGCCGGTGCTGCTGTCGAACGGCAATCCGGTGGGGGCGGGTGCGGGATGGGCGGAATGGGATGATCCGTGGCCGAAGCCTGCGTATTTGTTTGCGCTGGTGGCGGGGGATCTGGTGGCGCATTCGGCGCAGTTCACGACGATGTCGGGGCGGGAAGTGGCGTTGCACATCTGGGTGCGGCGGGGGGACGAGGACCGCTGTGCCTATGCGATGGACAGTCTGATCCGGTCGATGCGGTGGGATGAGCAGGTTTACGGGCGCGAATACGATCTGGACGTGTTCAACGTGGTGGCAGTGGATGATTTCAACATGGGGGCGATGGAGAATAAGGGGCTGAACATCTTTAATGCGAAATATGTGTTGGCCAGCCCTGCAACGGCGACGGATGATGATTACAGGCGGATCGAGGCGATTATTGCGCATGAGTATTTTCATAATTGGACGGGCAACCGAGTAACGTGTCGTGACTGGTTTCAGCTCAGCCTTAAAGAAGGCCTAACGGTGTTTCGCGATCAAGAATTTAGCGCCGACATGGCGG
>JANNBG010000552.1:0-2361 GCA_031385205.1 Rhodobacterales bacterium | reverse complement strand
TACCGGCGTCAGCATGGTTACCGTGGGCGATCCGAACGACCCTCTGTTCACGATTGCTGTCGAAGATTACAAAGGTGCCATCACCCTAGGCGATATCGAGTTTGCGTTTCTGGGATAGCCTCATCTTCCCATCATGCGGCTGGCGATACTCGCCAGCCGCGACGGCCCCGCGCCCTTCGTTTCTGCCCTGTCAGCCGCGTTCAGCAGCGCATACATGCCGCGCACGCCCAGCCAGCGGAGGGGTTCTGGTTCCCATTTGCGCACGCGGTGGTTGACCCATGGCAGGCGGGTCAGGGCGGTGTCGCGCTGCAGGATCAGGTCGGTCAGGGTGCGCCCAGCAAGGTTGGATGTGCTGACGCCGACACCGACATATCCGCCGGCGTGGCCCATGCCTGTGGCGGGGTCATATCCGACAGTGGCGCACCAATCGCGCGGCACACCCAGCACGCCGCACCATGCGTGGGCGATGGGGATGTGTGCGGCGGCAGGGAAATGGCGGTGCAGAATGGCGGTGAGGTGGCGGATGGTCTCATCGTCAGGCGTGCCATTGGCATCTGTGGCAGAGCCGAACCTATAGGGCACCCCGCGCGCACCCACGGCGATGCGGTTGTCGGCGGTGCGTTGGCAATAACAATAAGCATTGGCGAAATCGCCCAGCAGTTCGTGGTTTTGCCAGCCAATCTTTTGCCAGATGGCATCGGGTACGGGGTCCGTCACGATCTGGGCTGAATTCAGCGGCAACCAGTCGCGCTTGTGACCCGGCAATGTCGCGGTGAAGCCTTCGGTCGCGCGGATGATGTGGTTGGCGCGTACGGTGCCTTTGTCGGTGGTGACGCGGCCCTTTGAAAGGGCGGTCACGGTTGTGCCTTCGACAATCCGGATACCCGCGCGGATGCAGGCGGTGGCCAGCCCCTGCACCAGTTTGGCGGGCTGAATGCGCGCGACACCTTGCACGACCATCGCACCGATGGCACCCGGAATGGCGACGCGGTCCTGCACCTGTGGGCCGATGGCATGCACGCGGTCTTCGCCCCAATGGCGGCGTGTGTCGACCTCCGCCTGCAGGCGGGCCAGTTGGGCGGCGTTGGTGGCGACCATGAGTTCATCCGTGCGGTGGATATCGGCGGCGATGCCCTGTGCGGTGGCGACACGGATCACCTCGTCCACGGTGCCACCCATGGCAGTGACCATGGCGCGTACGGCTGCGGGGCCGTGGGCCAGATAACGCGCGTGGGGCCAGGCAAAACCGCCGGTCAGCCAGCCGCCATTGCGCCCGGATGCGCCGAAGCCTGCAAAGTGTTTCTCGACGATCAGGATGTTCAGATCGGGTTGCGCCTGTTTCAGGTACCACGCGGTCCACAGGCCGGTGTAGCCCGCACCCACGATGCAGACGTCTGTTGAGGTGTCGCCGTCCAGTGGTGGGCGCGGCGCAGGCAGGGCATCTGCGTACCAGAAACTGACATTGCCCGTTTGCATGCGGTGCCTTTTGTTGGCGGTGGAGCCGGGGGCAGCCCCGGACCCCCGAGATAGTTGAGAACAGAGGAAGGCGTTAGACGATTGTTGCCTCTGTCGCGCTGCGTAGGTCCGCCTCGGTCACGCCGTCAGCGCATTCCACGATTTTCAGGCCACCGGGAACAACATCGAGAACGCCAAGATTGGTGATGATACGGTCCACCACGCCTTTGCCGGTCAGCGGCAGGGTGCAGGATTTGAGCACTTTGGAGTCGCCATGTTTGGAGGTGTGATCCATCACCACCACAACACGGCCCACACCGGCCACAAGATCCATCGCGCCGCCCATGCCCTTGACCAGCTTACCGGGGATCATCCAGTTGGCAAGATCGCCGTTTTCGGCCACCTCCATTGCGCCAAGGATGGCCATGGCGATTTTGCCACCACGGATCATGGCGAAGGACTGGGCAGAATCGAAGAACGCGGTCTGGGGCAGTTCGGTGATGGTCTGTTTGCCTGCGTTGATGAGATCGGCATCCTCATCCCCCGCATAGGGGAACGGCCCCATGCCCAGCATTCCGTTTTCGGATTGCAGGGTGACTTCAATGCCTTGCGGAATGTAGTTCGACACCAGCGTGGGGATCCCAATGCCAAGGTTGACATACCAGCCATCCTGCAATTCCTGTGCGGCACGCGCGGCCATTTGATTGCGGTCCCACATCATACCACCTCGCGCTGGCGCACGGTGTGCTGTTCGATGCGTTTCTCATGCTGCCCCTGGAACAGGCGGTGCACATAGATGCCGGGCACATGGATGCCATCGGGGTCCAGCGCGCCCAAGGGTACGATTTCCTCCACCTCGGCCACGCAGACGCGCCCACAGGTGGCGGCGGGGGGGTTGAAGTTGCG
>JANNBG010000534.1:0-8714 GCA_031385205.1 Rhodobacterales bacterium | reverse complement strand
CACGGCTGGTGATTGGCGCGGATGGAGCGCGGTCTGTGGTGGCACGGACGGAAGTGCCGGGGGGCAGTACGATACCCTATGTGATTGCCTATCATGAGATCGTGAAAGCGCCTGAGGCGTTGGAGGCGGCGAATGCGGATTATGACCCGACGCGCTGTGATGTGATCTATGACGGGCGGATATCCCCGGACTTTTATGGCTGGGTGTTCCCGCATGGCGCGCATGCGAGCATTGGCATGGGCACGGGTGTGGACGGGGTGGATCTGAAGGCCTGCACGGCGGCTTTGCGGGCATCTGCGGGGCTGACGGGATGCGAGACGATCCGGCGTGAGGGGGCACCGATCCCGCTGCGGCCGTTGGATAAATGGGACAACGGGCAGGATGTGATCCTGGCAGGCGACGCGGCGGGGGTGGTGGCGCCATCGTCGGGCGAAGGCATCTTTTATGCGATGGTGGGAGGGCGGGTTGCGGCGACGGCGGCGCAGGCGTTTTTGGCCAGCGGTCGTGTGAAGGATTTGGCTTTGGCGCGCAAGCTGTTCATGAAAGAGCACAAGGCGGTGTTCAAGGTGCTGCGGATGATGCAGGATGCGTATTACAAATCCGACATGCGGCGCGAACGCTTTGTCAGCCTGTGCCACGATGTGGATGTGCAGAAACTGACGTTCGAGGCCTATATGAACAAGAAGTTGGTGGCGGCACGTCCGCTTGCGCATCTGAAGATCGGGCTGAAGAATGTAGCGCATCTGCTGGGCCTTGTGCGGCCCGGTTATGTCTGATGCGTGATATGCCAGAAGAAGAGCTGATCCCGGCATGGGTTGATGGGCAGTTGCAGCCGGTGGGCAAGATGGAGGTTCACCAGCTGGGCCTGCGGCACAAGGCGGTGTCGGTGTTTGTGATGGACGGGCCGAAGGTTCTGATCCAGCGACGGGCGCTGACGAAATATCATACGCCGGGGCTGTGGGCGAATACCTGCTGCACGCATCCGCGCTGGGATGAGGATGCGGCGGATTGCGCTGTGCGGCGGTTGCGCGAGGAATTGGGCATTACAGGGTTGTTCCCGGCCTTTGCAGACCGGGTGGAATACCGGGCGGATGTGGGGCAGGGGCTGACAGAACACGAGCTGGTGGATATTTTCGTGGCGCAACGCAACGAGAAGATGACGCTGGATCTGAACCCGGATGAGGTGGCAGAGGTGGCTTGGGTGGATCTGTATGATCTGTCAGCGGACGTTTTGCGCAATGCGGAGCGGTTCACACCCTGGCTGCGGATTTATCTGAGCGAGCATATGGGGCGGATTTTCGGGAAGGTGCATTAGCGCCTCCTCCGCCCTTGCGGGCGAGGTCGGGGGATATCGTTCTGCGGCGGTGGGAGGGCTGTGAGGTTGCAGCCTCCGGCGGGGATATTTAGAGGAAGATGAATGGGTTAGAGGTGCTGTGCGAGCCATGGCACAATGACGCCTGCAACCTGATCGGCGGCCTCTTCATGCGCGAGGTGACCGAGGTTTGGCAGTTCGGTGCAGGTGGCGCGTGGCATGCGGTGGGCTGCAGATTGCGAGACGCGGGGGGGGACGGTGGTATCGTTTGCGCCGGTCAGCAGCAGGGTGGGGGTTTGCAGATCGTGCAGGCGTGACACGAGGGGCGTCAGGTTCCATTGCGACATCATGCCAAGGGTGCCGTCGATATGGGTGGGCGATTGGACAAGGGTCAGGTATTGTGCGCGGCCGGCAGCGTCGATGGTGGAGCCGGTGGCGTCAAGCAATTGGTTGACGCGGGCGGGGTTGCCCCAAAGGCGGGCAATGGCGGTCGGCAGGAAGGGGATGAGGGCGAAGCCCCTTGCCAGCATGGGGAACAGGGTTCCGGCGAGGCCGTCAAAGGTGCCAAGGGCTGCGTTGATGCCGATGACGGCTTTGAGCGGCATCAGTTCTGCCATGCGCAGGGCGATGGCGGCGCCTGCGGAATGGCCGATGATGGCTGTGGGTTGCCAGTTTTGGGATTGTGAAAGCGAGACAAGGTCGGCGGCCATGGCATCGAGGGTGAAGCGCCTGCTGCCTGCGCGGGTAAAGCCCTGACCGGGCAGGTCAATGACGATGCAGCGGTAATGGGGCATGAGCTGTGGCAGCAGGTTGCGAAAGCTGTGGGTGGAGCCGCCTGCGCCGTGGATCAGCAGCAGGGTTGGGCCTGATCCGGCATCGATGACCCACCAGTCATGCGGGGCATGGCGGATCATGCGGCCTTCTGCGCGGTGGGGCCAGTCTTTTGGGATCATCGGGTGGCCGCCTCCAGCACGGCGGACAGGCGGTAAGCATCGGCGCGGGGCAGGGGCAGGTAGGGCGCATTCATGGCGCGGGCCATCAGGGCAAGTGCGGGTTGGGCGCGGGTGCCGGTGTCGATGACGAGTGAAGGGATGCCGGTGGCGCGGATCAACGCGGCGATTTTCTGGGCGTCGGCGTCGGCCTGTATGCGGTCGGCGCGGCCATCAAGGGCGATGTTGCCACGCCCGTCGGTCATCAGGGCGATGGTGGGGGTCATACCCCTTGCGCGGGCCTGTTGGGCGACAACCATGGCCATCTGCATGCCAGCCGCGAGGGGCGTGCCACCGCCACCGGGCAGGCCTGCAAGGCGGCGTTTGGTTTGCACAAGGGAGCGGGTGGGGGGCAGGATCAGTTCGGCTGCGGTACCACGGAAGGCGAGCAGGGACACATGGTCGCGTCTTGCGTAGGCTGCCGCCAGCAGAAGTTCGACTGCACCTTTGGCCTCGGCGAGGCGGGCAAAGGCGGCGGAACCAGAGGCATCGACGGCAAAGATCAGGACGCGGTCGGAGGTTTCGACATAGCGTTTCAGGCGGATGTCACCTTGGCGGATGTGCAGGGTTGCTTGTCTGGGCGATTGTGCGCGGCGCAGGGGTTGCCAGGGGGCTGCGGCGCGTAAGGTTGCCACAAGGTCGATGCGGGCACCTGTGCCCATGCGGCCCGCGCGGGAGGGCATGGGGCGGCCACGGCGGTTGCCCGCCTTTGCCCCGCCAGTGCCGGTGGCCCCTTTTGCGGCGCGGGCGGCGGCACCGGATTTGAGCTGTTCGAGCAGGCCAGCAGGCAGGGCGGCGCGGGCGGCGTCGATGACGATGTCTTCGGGCAGTTGGGTCTGGTCTTTCTGCTCGCCCGGCGTGTCGGGTGGCGGAGTATCGGGGTTTTCGGGCGGGGGTGGGGCGCTTTCTTGCACAGGCTGGGCGCGGTGGCCGTAGACGAGTGCGGCGGCAAGGCGCAGGTCAGCGTCGGTGACATCACGGTCCTGCAGGGCGGCGCTGGCGCGGGCGGCACGGAGCGCGAGGGTGGGGGCGCGGAGCGAGGCGATGCCGAGTTGGGCGGCGGCGATGGTGAGGGCTTTCAGCGTATCCTTGGGCATTTGCACATCGGCAAGGCGGGCGCGGGCGGCGGTGGTGTCGGCAATGGTGACGGGTTCGCAATCGGACCAGACGACATCGCTGAGGTCGAGGAACAGGCCGAGGCGGTCAGAGAGTGCGCTTGGCAGGGCCTCATCATCGGCGCCTTCATCCAGCGCGATAATGCAATGCGCAGGCGTATCCAAGGCCATGGCGAGGCGAGCGGCGAGGCCTGCAGTGCAGCGTTCGGCCATGGTCAGGATCAGTGCGGCGGGTTGATCGAGCAGGCCTGCCGTGCGCATCTGCCGCCCGGTGGCGAGTGTGGCGGCGAGATCGAGGCCGCCGAACAGGGCGTCATCGCCAATGCCGGGATGAATGCGTTTGGCGGGGAAGGGGAGGGCTGCGAGGACGGCATCACGCACCGGGCCCGCGCGCGCACGCAGCCAGAGGCCGCGCAAACCAACCGGATCAATGGCCAGCAGGGCCAAGGCCATGGCGGCGCGTTCTATCATGGCAGGACTTCCGCAACGGCCCTTATCACCCGCGCCGTTGATCCCGCCTCGTCCAGCGGATCGCGCCGCATGCGGTGGCTGAGGGCGGATGGCGCGACGGCGCGCAGATGCGGGCGGCCCACGGTGTCGGCACCTTGAAACGCCGCCAAGGCGCGGGCGGCCTTGAGCAGGGTCAACTCGCCACGCAGCCCATCGGACCCGATGGCGATGCACAGGGCGGCGCAATCATGCAGCACGGTGTTGGGGGTTTTCAGCAGCGGCAATGCGGCGCGGGCCTTGAGGATGGCGCGGCGCAATGCCGCATCTTTGGTGCGCCATTTTTTCATGAAGGCGTCGAAATCGTTGTCATAGGCATCGCGACGGGTGATGACTTCGACCCGCGTGGGCACGTCCCTTGGGGAGACAACCTCTACCGACAGGCCGAAGCGGTCCAGCAATTGGGGGCGCAGCTCGCCTTCCTCGGGGTTGCCGGAGCCGACCAGCACAAAACGGGCGGCATGACGGATGGACAGGCCCTCACGTTCCACCACGTTTTCGCCGGATTGGGCGACGTCGAGCAAAAGGTCGACGATGTGATCCTCCAGCAGGTTCACCTCATCAATATACAGATAGCCGCGGTTGGCGCGGGCGAGGAGGCCCGGTTCAAAGGCCTTTTCGCCGCGGGTCAGGGCGCGTTCGATGTCCAGGGCCCCCACAACGCGGTCTTCGGTGACGCCCAAGGGCAGGTCGATGACGGGGGTTGGGCGTTTGATGATGCGGGTGCCCACGCCTTGGGCCCAGTCGGGCACTTGGTCGAGCGTCGCCGAATTGACCGGGCAGCCTTCGACCGCCAGCATTTCGGGCAAGAGGGCGGCCAGCGCGCGGACGGCAGTGGATTTGCCGGTGCCACGGTCACCAAAGACCAGCACGCCACCGATGGCCGGGTCTACGGCGGTAAGAACCATGGCCTGTTTCATCGCCTCTTGCCCCACGATGGCGGCGAAGGGAAAGGGTTGTCTCATGCGGCGTCTTTCACGGGGAAGTCGAGTTTGTTCAACGGGTTGGTGCCGCCCCATGTGCCGGTGGACCCAAGGATGCGGAACCTTGCATACAGCTCTTCACGGAACCAGTCGCCATCACGCACAGCACGGATGGCCTGCCCATGCGGGCCATTGCCGCGCGCAAAGGCGGCCATGGCCTGCGCATCGGGCCAGAGCGAAAAGGTGATCTGGTGCAGCATGGGCAATTCACCAATGCCGATCTTGAAGGCGACATTTGGGTCTGCGCCGATCATGGTGGAAATGTCGGGCACGCGGCGCCAGAATTTCAGCAGGTTTTTGGGTTTGATACTGGCGCGGGTCAGGGCGGCGACAGGGCCATCGGGGGTGGTTTCGGCGTTAAAGGGTTGTTTGCCGGACCATTGCCCGCGCGATGAGGTGGGGGTCAGATAGACGGACCACGATTCGCCTGCCCGCGCGCGCCACCGCGCATAGACCGGCGCAGTCTGGACGCGGTCCAACGCGGTATCATGATCAGGCCAGACCGCCAGAATCGCCCAGACGCCCCAGTTGGGCCGGGGGGTGAAGCCTTGCCCCGTGCCTGATCCGCACAGCTTCCAGAACCCGACATCCGGCATGCGCATGAAGGATAGGCGCGCAGCCCCCATCTGGCCCAGAACCCAGGCGCGGGACAACATGCCATCAAAGCGGAACAGGGAAAGCGAGACGGTTTGCAGCGGCGTGATCCTTTTGTGTCAGGTTATTGTTACACCCTAGCCCCCGCAATGCAGGCGGTAAAGGTGCGACAACGCATGCGACAGGTAACAGTTGTCAATTTTATTAGACAGTTTATCGTAACCTGATGAAAGACACATATACCCCCCCCGACGTACCCCGCGACCCCGGCCCACAGGCCCATGCGATTGTGATTGGCGCAGGCATTGGTGGGCTTGCATCAGCCATGCGACTGGGGGCCAAGGGGTACCGCGTCACCGTGCTGGACCGGTTGGATATGCCGGGCGGACGCGGCAGTGCGATGACACAAGACGGGCACAGATTCGATCTGGGGCCGACGATTGTGACAGTGCCGCAGGGCTTGCGCGATTTGTGGGCGGTGTGCGGGCGGGACTTTGACCGCGATGTGACGCTGGTGCCGATGGACCCGTTTTATGAAATCCGTTGGCCGGATGGGTCACATTTCACGATGCGCCAAGGGCGTGAGGCGATGCTGGCCGAGGTGGCGCGGCTGTCACCGGGGGATGTGAAAGGGTATGATCGGTTTTTGCGCGATGCCGAGGCGCGCTATCAGTTTGGGTTTGAGGATCTGGGCCGCCGCTCGATGCACAAACTGTGGGATCTGGTAAAGGTCTTGCCAAAGTTTGCGTGGTATCGGGCAGACAGGTCTGTCTATGCGCATGCGGCGCGACGGGTGAAGGATGAACGGTTGCGGATGGCGCTGTCGTTTCATCCGCTGTTCATCGGGGGTGACCCGTTTCATGTGACAAGCATGTATGCGTTGGTCAGCCATCTGGAGGCGCAGTTCGGTGTGCATTATGCGATGGGCGGGGTTGCGGCGATTGCGGCAGCGATGGGTAAGGTGATTGAGGGGCAGGGTGGGCACATCAGGCTGGGCGTGGAAGCCGATGAGATCATTGTGGAAAATGGGCGTGCTGCGGGGGTACGGCTGGTTTCAGGCGAGGTCTTGAAAGCACCCCTGATCGTGTCGAACGCAGATGCGGGGCATACTTATGACCGTTTGTTGCGCAACAGGCCACGGAAACGGTGGACGGGTGCGAAGTTAAAGCGGACGCGGTGGTCGATGGGGCTGTTCGTGTGGTATTTCGGGACCAAGGGCACAAGGGATATGTGGCCGGATGTGGGGCACCACACCATTTTGAACGGGCCGCGCTACAAAGGGCTGACCAACGACATTTTCATCAAGGGCAAGCTGGCGGATGACATGAGCCTGTATGTGCACCGCCCGTCGGTGACGGACCCAAGTTGCGCGCCTGAGGGTGATGATACGTTTTATGTGCTGTCGCCCGTGCCGCATCTGGGGCATGCGAACCCGGTGGATTGGGAAATGATGCGGGAAAGCTATCGGATAAAAGTAGAGAAAATTCTGCAGGATCAGCTTATTCCGGGGTTTTCTTCACATCTTGCATCAAGTGTGATCTTCACGCCGGAAGATTTTCGGGATCGTTACTTGTCACCCTATGGTGCGGGCTTTTCGATCGAGCCGCGCATCCTGCAATCGGCATGGTTCCGGCCGCATAATGTGTCTGAAGAACTGCCCGGTCTGTTCCTTGCAGGGGCTGGCACGCATCCGGGTGCGGGCGTTCCGGGGGTGATTGCGTCTGCTGAAGTGCTGGGAACACTGGTTCCGGCGGCCCCTGTGAAAGTCACATCATGATTGCACCCGCCGATATGGAGGCCTGCCGCGCTGCGATCCGCACGGGGTCTTTGTCGTTTCATGCGGCGTCAAAGCTGCTGCCTGCGCGCGTTCGCGACCCGTCACTGGCGTTATATGCCTTTTGCCGCATTGCCGATGATGCGGTGGACGAGGTGCAGGATAAGGCGCGGGCGGTATTGAGCCTGCGCGACAGGCTGGATCAGGTCTATGCGGGGCGGCCCAAGAATGCCGCAGCGGACCGGGCTTTTGCATCAGTAGTGGAAGATTTTGACATGCCGCGTGCGCTGCCGGAGGCTTTGCTGGAGGGGCTGGCCTGGGATGCGACGGGGCGGCAATATGATGATCTGTCGGGGGTTCTGTCGTATTCGGCGCGGGTTGCGGCGGCGGTGGGTGCGATGATGTGCGTGCTGATGCGGGTGCGCGATGGCGATGCGCTGGCGCGGGCCTGTGATCTGGGGCTGGCGATGCAGTTGACGAATATCGCGCGGGATGTGGGCGAGGATGCGCGCGAGGGGCGGTTGTATCTGCCGCGTGGCTGGCTGGTGGAGAATGGCGTGGAGCCGGAGGCGTTTTTGGCGAATCCCACCGCTGCTCCAGGTGTGTTGCGCACGACGAAACGCCTGCTGGATCAGGCAGACAAGTTATATGTGCGGGCCGAGGCGGGGGTGCCTGCACTGCCCTTGGCCTGCCGTCCGGGGATTTTTGCGGCGCGGCATATTTATGCGGGGATCGGCGGGCGGGTGAAGGCTGCGGGATACGATTCCATCACGCAAAGGGCGCATACGGGACGCGCACGCAAGATTGGCTGGCTGATGCTGGCCACGGTGCGGGCGGGGATTTCTGCGGTGCTGCCACGGCCATCGGTGCTGCATGCAAGCGTGGTGCCAGAGGTGGCGTTTCTGGTGCAGGCGGCGGCGCGGGTGCAGGTCACAACGACGCGGTCGGATGCGTTGCTGGCGGTGCTGGCACAACTGGAGGCGCGGGATCGGGGGGTGGCATAAGGCGCGGATTCGCCTATGTGTAGGGTAGAAGTGGAGCCTTGCGCATGGATTGGCCGATATTCCTGACCTATTTCGCGGCCTGTGCGGGGGCTGGGGCGACGGGGGCTTTGTTTCCACCGGGCGACTGGTACCGCGCGTTGGCCAAACCGACATGGACGCCACCGGACTGGTTGTTTCCGGTGGTGTGGAGCACGCTCTATATCCTGATGTCATGGTCGGCGATGCGGGTGGCGCTGCTGCCGGATAGCGGGCAGGCGCTGGCCTTATGGTCATTGCAGATTGCGCTGAACGGGCTGTGGACGCCGGTGTTTTTTGGCTTGCGGCGGTTGCGGGGCGGGATGGTTGTGCTGTCCTGCCTGTGGTTGGCGGTGGCGGCGACGGCAGCGGCGTTCTGGTCGCATGACTGGGTGGCGGGGCTGATGTTTGCGCCCTATCT
>JANNBG010000522.1:0-4704 GCA_031385205.1 Rhodobacterales bacterium | reverse complement strand
ACGCAGGAGCCCTGGCGCGCGCTGTTTGGGAGGCTGCTGATGACCCCCCCCACGCGTGTGCTGACGGCAGCGGAGTCGCGCCAGATTTGGGCGGATACCGGCCCAAACACACTTTAGGTTGTGTTAAACAGCCCCGATGACAACAATCTGATGAAAATGTTCTCTAATTGACCCCCAATATTCACCCAAAACCACTTGCGACAGTGCGTCGCAGCGACGACACTGAAGATCCTCTGGAATGTCATCGCGGTGCCGCAAATGTCTGACCCTGATCTTCTGCCCGTCGATGCCGCAACTGCCACGACGGATGCCGAATGGCTGGCCGTGATGGACCGCATCGGCGATGAGGCCGGCTATTTTCAACCGCTTGGGGGGCATCACCACGCGCTTTTCCTTGATGACACGCCCACGCTGGTGGTCACCTTCGAAACTCTCGCCGACATTCGTGCGCGTCCCGGCCAATTGCCCTTGGGCTTTGGTATTGCCAAGGCCAAGGGTTGGTCGCATCTCTGTGTCATCGCGGATGGTGACACGTGGTGGCGCGATCCGGCTGTCTATCGCTATTTCGACCGTCTGGTCGATGATGCGTTCTTTGAAGATTTTGACCGCGTGCTGTTTTATGGGGCCGATATGGCGGGCTATGCCGCCTGCGCCTATTCCGTCACAGCGCCCGGCGCCACCGTCCTCGCGATCAACCCGCGTGCCACGCTGGCCCCTGCGCTGGCAGGATGGGACAAGCGCGCAAGTACCGCACGGCGGATGGATTTCACCTCGCGCTATGGTTATGCGCCCGACATGACGGAAGGCACGGGCAAGGTCTTCGTGATCCACGACCCGACGGTCACTGAGGATGCGATGCACGCGGCACTGTTCAACGCGCCGTGGGTGACGCATCTGCACACGCCGCATCTGGGTGGGCGCGTGGCATGGGCATTGGGCCATATGAAACTATTGCCCCGGTTGATCGAGGCGGGGGTTGAAGGGCGTCTGACGCCGGATATCTTTGCCAAGGCATGGCGGGCGCGGCGGCAGTTCGGCCCCTACCTCAAGGCCGTGCTGGCAGCGGTTGATACGCCTGCGCACCCGGCACGGGCCAAGGCGGTGTGCAAATCCGTGGCCGCACGGCTGAACGCACCCATGTTCCGCAAACGGCTGGCGGAGCTGGAGCGGGCGGGCGGTCAGTAATCCTCCACCAGTGACCGCAGGCCTTCAGTGCGCTGCTCTGTCAGCACGCGCATGCAGCCATAGATCAGCAAGGGTTCCGCCGACCCGCCCCGCATGGCGTACCCCGCCGAATCGCAGGCCGCATCGCGATAGGCCACCCAGGCCCGTTGGGCGGTGCGCAACCGCTCTTCCTCGCTATCACCTTCGGGGGCAAAACTGGCATCGGCCTCCTGCATCGCGGCCAATGCCGTGGCATAAGCGTCATTCAACAAGGCATCCGCCGCCTGCCAGTCCTGTTCGGCACAAAAGTTCATCTCTTGCTGCGCCATGGCATTGGCGCAATCGACATCCTGCGCAGAGGTTGCAAAGGGTAGCAGGCACAGGGCAAGTGTCAGGCGCATGTCAGTTCTCCCATTTGGGCTATCATCGCAAACCCCTGCCCCGCTTTCCACTGGAAAGCACAGGGGCGCTTTGCTATGCCGCATGCATGACCAGCCTGACCATCACCCAGCCTGACGATATGCATCTGCACCTGCGTGACGGGGCCATGCTGCGCGCCGTTTTGCCCGAAAGCGCGCGGCATTTTGCCCGCGCCATCATCATGCCGAACCTTGTGCCGCCTGTCGTGACGGCGGCTGATGCCCGTGCCTACCGCGCGCGCATTCTGGCGGCCTTGCCGGATGGTATGGCGTTTGAACCCCTGATGACGCTGTATCTGACCGAAACCACCGATCCCGATGATGTGGCGGCAGCCTTCGCTGACGGATTGGTCAAGGCGGTCAAGCTCTACCCCGCCGGGGCCACCACCAATTCGCAATCCGGCGTGACGGATATGACCCGCGTCATGCCCGTGCTGGAACGGATGGCCGCCATCGGCATGCCGCTGTGCATGCACGGCGAGGTGACCGATCCAGGCGTGGATATTTTTGACCGCGAGGCTGTGTTCATCGACACCGTGCTGGCCCCCCTGCGCCACCGCCTGCCGGAATTGCGCGTGGTGATGGAGCATATCACGACGTCGCAGGGCGTGGATTATGTGGCCGTTGGGGCCAATATCGCCGCCACCATCACGACGCATCATCTGGTTATCAACCGTAACCACATCCTCGCCAGCGGCATCCGCCCGCATTACTATTGCCTGCCCGTGGCCAAGCGCGAAACGCACCGGCTGGCACTGGTGCAGGCCGCAACCTCTGGCAACCCGCGCTATTTTCTTGGCACTGATTCCGCCCCGCATACCGATGCGTTAAAGGAACATGCCTGCGGTTGTGCGGGATGCTTTACCGCCACAAACAGCATGAACATCCTCGCGCAAGTCTTTGAAAGCGCGCGTTCTTTGGACAAGCTGGAAGGCTTTACCTCGCATCATGGGGCCGATTTCCATGGTCTGCCGCGCAACAGGGGACGGCTGCGCCTTGACAGGCGCGACGCCGCCCTGACCTTTCCCGATAAAATCCTGACAGAACAAGGCCCTGTGACCGTTTTCAACCCGGGCTTTGCCTTGCACTGGCAGGCAGAACTTTGATGTTATCTCGCTCAGTATCCCCACAGGTGGCATCTGTCGCTGATGCTGGATGCCTCCGGCGGGGATATTTGAGGGAAGATGAAAGCACGAAAAGGCAGCAAGATGATCCCCACCAGCTTTCCCCCTGCAGCGGAAATGGCCCGCCTGACCGCCCGTATGCTGCTGGAAATTCAGGCCGTGCATTTCAACGCGGGCCAACCCTTTACGCTGGCCAGTGGTCTGCCATCCCCCACCTATATCGACTGCCGCAAGCTGATCTCCTATCCGCGCATCCGCGCCACACTGATGGATTTTCTGACCGTCACCATCATGCGCAACGCAGGCTTTGAGGCGTTCGATAACATCGCCGGCGGCGAGACGGCAGGGATACCGTTTGCCGCCCTCGTGGCCGAACGCATGGCCTTGCCGATGACTTATGTGCGCAAGAAACCAAAGGGTTACGGGCGCAATGCGCGCATTGAAGGGGTGATGACCGAAGGCCAAAGGGTGCTGCTGGTGGAGGATCTGACGACAGATGGCGGATCGAAGCTGTCCTTCGTGGATGCGATCCGCGAGACCGGGGCGCATTGCGCGCATACGGCGGTGATCTTTTACTACGGGATTTTCCCGGAAACGCCGCAGCGGTTGGCCGACCACGGCGTTGCCTTGCATCATCTGTGTACCTGGTGGGACGTGCTGGCCGAAGCGCGTGCAACGCAGGCCTTTGATGCCGAAACCCTGTCAGAAGTGGAAAAATTCCTGCATGACCCGCGCAAATGGCAGGACGCGCGGAAGCCTGCGTAACAAAACTGTCACGTTCGGCGAGTGCCCGCTGTAGCCTGCTGTGGGCAGTTTGGGGATAACCTTGCTTCCTGCGTGCATCGAATCGTGTTTCATGCGATGATGCCACAAGATGTTGGGGTGGATCCCAACGCAATCACTAATGCGCCGCGATATACAGTGGGTTATCCCCAGAACTATGCAGATTGCAGGAAACTGGCGAAGGGCGTAGCGACAAGGTGGGGCAGAACAATGGGGCAGCCATGAACGAGGTCGCAAATTTGCGGGCGGTAACGCCTGTGCCGGTGAATGCCGACATGGAGACGTTGCCGCATAATATCGAGGCGGAACAACAGCTTCTGGGCGCGATCCTGACCAATAACGATGTCTATGACCGCATCGCGGCCTTGGTGAAGCCTGACCATTTCTATGACCCCGTGCATCAGCGCATCTTTGAGATTGCCGCCGCCCGCATCCAGAAAAACGCGCTGGCATCGCCTGTGACGCTGAAGGCGTTTCTGGATGATGATCCGGGGCTGAAGGAATTAGGCGGGCCTGCCTACCTTGTGCGTTTGGCGGGGGCTGCGATTTCGGCCTATGCGGCGCGCGATTATGCGCAGATGATTTATGACCTCGCGGTGCGGCGTGAATTGATCGGGCTGGGGCGTGATATCACGGCGCGTGCGGCGAAGGTGGAGGTGGATTCTGAACCCCGCGACCAGATTATTGAGGCGGAACAGCGGCTGTACAAGCTGGGCGAACAGGGCCACGCCGAACGCGGATTTCAAAGCTTTCTCAAGGCGGTAACCGACGCTGTGAATATGGCGAACGCGGCCTATCAGCGCGATGGCGGGCTTGCGGGTATCTCCACCGGCTTGATCGACATGGACAAGAAACTGGGGGGGCTGCATCCGTCGGATTTGCTGATCCTTGCTGGCCGGCCGTCGATGGGCAAGACGTCACTCGCCACCAACATCGCCTTCAACATTGCCAAGGCCTACAGGCGCGGGCGGCTGCCGGATGGCAGTGAGGGCGCGGTTGAGGGCGGGGTTGTGGGGTTTTTCAGTCTGGAAATGAGCGCGGAACAACTCGCGGCGCGGATTCTTTCCGAAGCCTCCGAAGTGCCCTCCGAACAAATCCGGCGCGGCGATATGACCGAAGGCGAATTCCGCAGGTTTGTGGAGGCGGCCAAGGCGTTGGAGGCCTGCCCGTTGTATATCGACGACACGCCTGCCCTGCCAATTAGCCAAGTTGCG
>JANNBG010000467.1:0-4349 GCA_031385205.1 Rhodobacterales bacterium | reverse complement strand
GATATTCTGGGCAAGCGCCTGCTGACGCGTGGCATTGATGGGCCGCAGGAATGGCACTTTGCGCATATGGTTTCGGCGGCGGGCTGGATCAGCCGCAAGGAGATTCTGATTGCGTCGGAAAATGCGCTGTTCCGGTTCAACCTTGATACCGGCAACCGGCATGAGGTGGTGGCGCTGGAGGCGGACAATCCGCTGACACGCAGCAATGACGGGCGGGCGGACCCCTATGGCGGGTTCTGGATCGGCACGATGGGTAAACGCCAGCAAAAGGGCGCGGGGTCGATCTGGCGGTATTATCGGGGCACGCTGCGGCAGTTGTATACGGGGATCACGATTCCCAATGCGATCAGCTTTCCGGCGGATGGGCAGACGGCACATTTTGCGGATACGGCGACTGGCCGGGTGATGCGGGTGGCGCTGGATGCCGATGGCTGGCCACGCGGCGAGCCTTCGGTTTATCTGGACCTGTCGGCAGAAGGATTGAACCCGGATGGTGCGGTCTGTGATGCGGAAGGGCGGATGTGGCTGGCGCTTTGGGGCGCATCGCGGGTGAACTGCTATGGGCGCGACGGCACGCTCGTGCAAAGTGTGGCATTTGATGCACCGCATACATCCTGCCCGGCGTTTGGGGGTGATGGGCTGGCGACATTGTTCTGCACGACAGCCTTGGAGGGGATGGATACAGCGGCGCGGGCTGCACATCCGCGCGCAGGCATGACGCAAGTGGTGGCTGGCGTGGGCAAAGGTATTCCGGAACCACAGGTGATCTTGTGAAACGCACGCTTGGTGTCTGTTATTACCCGGAACATTGGCCTGAGGCGTGGTGGGCGACCGACGCGGCACGGATGAAGGCCCTGGGGCTGACATGGGTGCGCATTGGCGAATTTGCATGGTCGCGGATGGAACCTGTGGCGGGGGTTTATGACTGGGGCTGGCTGGACCGGGCGATTGCGGTGTTGGGGGCTGCGGGCCTGCAGGTGGTGCTGGGCACACCGACGGCGACACCACCCCGCTGGATGCTGGACAAGCACCCGGATATGCTGGCTGTGGATGCGCAAGGGAGCACGCGGGGCTTTGGGTCGCGCAGGCATTATTGCTTTTCGCACCGGGGATATCGGGCGGAATGTGCGCGGATCGTGACGGCATTGGCGGAACGCTATGGGCGCAACGCCCATGTGGCGGCGTGGCAGACGGATAACGAATATGGCTGCCATGACACGACGCTGTCGTATTCGCCCGCAGCGTTAGGGGCGTTCCGCGATTGGTGCGCGCAACGGTACCAGTCACCGCAAGCCTTGAACACCGCGTGGGGCAATGTGTTCTGGTCGATGGAGTATGACACGTTCGACCAGATCAACCTGCCGAACCTGACGGTGACGGAAGCGAACCCGAGCCATGTGATGGCCTTCCGGCGGTTTGCGAGTGACGAGGTGGCAGGGTTCAACCGGGTGCAGACGGAGATTATCCGCAGGCACAGCACGGCGCCGATTGCGCATAACTATATGGGCAATATCACGGAGTTTGACCATTTCGATGTGGGGGCCGACCTCGATATCGCGTCATGGGACAGCTATCCTTTGGGCTTTCTGTCGGATCGGCTGGTGACCACGCCAGAGCATAAGCGGCGTTTCGTGCGGCAGGGCGACCCGGATTTTCAGGCGTTTCATCATGATCTGTACCGCGCGGTGGGGCGTGGCCGCTGGTGGATCATGGAACAGCAACCGGGCCCGGTGAACTGGGCACCGTGGAACGCGGACCCCCTGCCGGGCATGGCGCGGCTGTGGGCGTGGGAGGCGTTCGCACACGGGGCGGAGGCGGTGTGCTATTTCCGCTGGCGGCAGGCGCCGTTTGCGCAGGAACAGATGCATGCGGGGTTGTTGCGGCCGGATTCCGTGGCGGCGCAGGCGTTTGACGAGGCGGGGCAGGTGGCGCACGAATTGCGCGAGATGCCGGATGTGGGCACGGCGCGCAGTGATGTGGGGCTGGTGTTTGATTATGCTTCCGCTTGGGCTTGGGCTACCCAGCCGCAAGGGCGGGATTTCGATTACTTCCGGTTGGTCTTGCATTTCTACCGCAGTTTGCGGCGGTTGGGGCTGAATGTGGATATCCTGCCGCCTGATACGGCAGATCTGTCTGGCTATAAACTGGTGCTGGCACCGGGGGTGGCTGTGCTGTCGGACGCGCTGCAGGGGGCGTTGAAGACCTATCAGGGCCATGCGCTGATCGGGCCAAGAACGAACGCAAAGACGGCAGAGTTTGCAACGCCGGTACCCTTGCCGCCCAACCTGCCGGGGTTGGATATGCTGGTGGCGCGGGTGGAAAGCCTGCCACCGGATGTGCCGGTGCCTTTGGCCAAGGGTGGGCAGTTCGTGCATTGGCGCGAAAAGATGATGGGTGGGGCGGTGGTGGAGGAGGCCACGGTGGATGGTTGGCCTGCGGTGGTGAGCGCGGGGGCGGTGCATTATCTGGCAGGCTGGCCGGATGAGGCGGCGCTGGACCGGATGCTGATGGCGGCCTGTGCGGCGCAGGGGTTGAACACGGACCCGCTGCCAGAAGGGTTGCGGCGCCGCGATACCGCGACGCACCGGTTCTGGTTCAACTATAACCCGGTGCCGGTGGAATGGGGCGGGGTGGTGATTGCGCCGGCGGGGGTGCATTGGCATGCGTTGTGAACGTGCGGTGGGTTGGCGCCTACCCTACGGGCGATTGTAGGGTGGGTGTCAACCCACCATCATTCAAGGATAGAACCTGAGATGGCGGGGTATGTTAAGTCAAAAACGCAAACCCGTTTGGACCCAGCGCCAAGACCTCGCCCATTTGCGCATTCTGTGACGGCCCCATCATCCTGCCCGTCACAGGCACGGCCAGTGTGCCGGGCGACAGGTTGAAGATGCAGGTCACGGTCGTGCCGTCCAACACGCGGTCGAACATCAGCACGGGATCGGGTTGATCCACAAAGCGCGTTTTGCCAAGTGTCATTGCCGGGGTGGACTTGCGAAAGGCGATCATGGCGCGATAGGATTCGAGCACCGACCCCGCTACCCCCACCTGCCCCGCCACATTACGCGCCAGTTGGGGTGCTTTCACGGGCAACCACGGCTGCACCGTGCTGAACCCGCCGTTTGCTGATCCGTCCCACACCATCGGCGTGCGCGTGCCATCGCGCCCGAAGGGTTCCGGCCAAAAGACGATGCCTTGCGGGTCCGTCAGTTCTTCAAACACCAAGTCTGTATCCGTCTGCCCCAGCTCCTCGCCCTGCCACAGGCAAATCGACCCCTCAAATGACAAAAGCAACGCCCCCGCCTGTTTGGCCAGCAGTTCCGGCGTGGCCCCATATTTCTGCCAGCGCCCGACATGGCGGACGACATCATGGTTGGAAAACGCCCACATCGGCCAGCCATCCGGTGCGCCGGTAAAGAATTCGTCCAGCTTGTTCCGGAAGAACGCAGGCGTGTACTCATAGCCCATCAGCTCGAACGAATAGCATTGATGCAGTTTGCCCGGTGCGGTGTATTCGCCCATCATGCGGATGGCGTGGTGGCTTTCGCCCATTTCGCCCACGGACGTCAACGCGCCATTGTCATCCAGCAGACGCCGGATACGGCCGATCCACGCCAAGTTTTCGGGCTGGTTCTTGGAAAACAGGTGATACTGCATGCCGTAAGGGTTGCCCTCGACCTCCGCCTTCACGCGGTAATCGGCGGCATCATGGCGCAAAAGCTTGTCGTGAAAGAAGTAGTTGACGGTATCGAGCCGGAACCCATCAACGCCGCGGTCGAGCCAAAAGCGCATGTTGGCAAGGTGGAAATCCTGCACATCAGGGTTGTGAAAGTTCATGTCGGGCTGGCTGGCCAGGAAATTGTGGAAATAATACTGCTTGCGCCGCGCATCCCATTGCCAGGCAGACCCGCCAAAGACCGACAGCCAGTTGTTGGGCGGCGTGCCATCGGCGCGCGCATCGGCCCAGACATACCAATCGGATTTGGCATTGTGCCTGTTGGCGCGGCTTTCGACAAAGGCGGCGTGTTTGTCAGACGTGTGGTTGAGCACCTGGTCAATGACGACTTTCAGACCGAGGTTGTGGGCGCGGGCGACCAGGACGTCAAAATCGGCGAGGGTGCCAAAGACGGGGTCAACGTCGGTATAGTCAGAAACGTCATAGCCCATATCGGCCATGGGAGAGCGGAAGAAGGGCGACAGCCAGACGGTATCGACGCCAAGGCTTGCGATATGGTCCAGACGCCGGGTGATGCCGGGCAGGTCGCCCACGCCATTGCCATCCGAGTCCTGAAAGGACCGGGGATAGACCTGATACATCACCGACCCGCGCCACCAATCTTGCATCTTTG
>JANNBG010000361.1:0-1606 GCA_031385205.1 Rhodobacterales bacterium | reverse complement strand
GGCTATGTCGGGCATATCTTTTCGCGCGGGGTCAGCATCATCGACCTGCGCGATGCCCTGAACCCGCGCCCCGTGGCCTATATCCCGGCCCCGCCGAATACATGGTGCCTGCACCTGCAAACCCATGACGATCTGCTGCTGGTGATCCATAACAAGGACATGTTCGCGCAAACCGACATGGTCGATGAAAAGGCCTATTACAAAGGCGGGGTCAGCCATCATGCGGGCGGGACACGGGACTGGTCGGCGGGCATGGCGGTTTATGATATCGCCAACCCCGAGGCCCCCCGGCAGATCGGGTTCATGCCGGTGGAGGGCACCGGGCTGCACCGTATCTGGTACACTGGCGGGCGATGGGCCTATGCGTCGGCCCTGCTCGACGGGTTCACGGATTACATTCTGATCACCATCGATCTGGCTGATCCTGCCAAGCCGCAGATGGTGGGCCGGTTCTGGCTGCCGGGGATGAATGCCGCTGCTGGGGAAACCCCGAACTGGCCGCTGCCACAAGGCCGCTTTGGCCTGCATCACCCGATCATCCACGGCGATATCGCCTATTGTTCCTGGCGCGATGCGTGCCTTGCCATCGTGGATGTGTCCGACCGGGCTGCGCCAAAACTGATCGCGCACAAGGTCTGGTCACCGCCTTTTGGCGGCGGGACGCATAACGCGCTGCCCTTGCCGGGGCGTGATCTGCTGGTGGTGGTCGATGAAACGGTGCTGGATCATGGCGAGGACGGCATCAAACCGATCTGGATTTTCGACAATCAGGTCAAGGGCAACCCGATCAGCATTGCCACTTGCCCGGCCCCGCGCGACCGCGATTACACGTCCGTCGGCGGCCACTTCGGCCCCCAAAACATCCATGAAAAACCCCCAGGCACATTCCAAAGCGAAGACCTGTTCTTTTCCACCTACCAGAACGCCGGGGTGCGGGCCTATGACATCCGCGACCCGTTCCGCCCGGTCGAAGTGGGGGCCTGCGTGCCGCCGCCACCCGCGCGCATGGTCGATCCACGGCCGAACCGGGCAAGCGTGCTGCATTCGGCGGATGTGCATGTGGACGCGCGCGGCATCGTCTATTGCACCGATTTCAACGCGGGCCTGTCGGTGATGGAGTATTTGGGGTGACCAATTGCAGATCGGGAGCGGTCCGAACGTCCACCCGGCGGTAATACCGCTGTAGTGCTGACGTCGTCGCGGTGAGCTGACCCGATGTTTTTGGACCGGCCTTGAACAGCACGCCCAGGTACAGCAGATCGATCAGAAACAACTGGCTGATCCGGCCTTCGATGAAATCGCCGTAAAGCGGCACTGAAGGCGTGCTGGAATTCCATGTCACCAACGCAATCTCGGCAGCTTGTCCAACATCCGACATCGGATCGGACGTGATGGCGATGGTAATGCATTTGTTCTCGCGCGCGACGGTCAGGGCATTGGCAACAGTTTCGGTGGTGCCGGTGTGCGACACGCCCACCATCACGCTGGTGCTGTCCAGATTGGCCGCTGCAATGATCTGCGAATAGCCGTCGCTGTAGGCAATGGCATCAAGGCCCGCCTTGCTGAACAAATGTGCCGCTTCCTGACAAATGGCCGCAGCACCGCC
>JANNBG010000348.1:0-4902 GCA_031385205.1 Rhodobacterales bacterium | reverse complement strand
GCGAGAAACGCCTATCGCTTACACCAAACAGCTATGGGAGAGGGCGAACAGTAACGCTTGATGCAATAATTTTAATAATACTTCCAGTCGAATTGGTTTCAAACGCCATACAAAACAGATCACGCACCATCAACGACGTTTGCAATCGGGCTATTTCTCGGTGGTCTGGTTCCAGCCAAGCGCTTCTTAACGTCTCGACACCAACAACTCCAAAGTTCATCGCCGCTTCTAGTCTGTAGCAGTTGCTGAACTCGATACACGACAGTTCTTCTTCAGGCTTTGGCCCCCATGGACCCCAGCGAACATTTAATCGTATTATATCGAAGTTTTCCCGATTTAATCTATCAATAGCGACCTCGTGCAATTCGACATCGTGCCACGAAAAAGAGAGAAGTTGGTTTAGCACGATTTCTCCTATATTTCCAAGTGTTACGTCAAACTTGCCGTAGCGAGGAGGGCCATACGCTCGTACACCCCCCCTACCGCCCCACCCCCACATAATCCTCAAACCCCGCCGCCCGCACCTCGTCCGGATCATAGATGTTCCGCAAATCCGCCATCCGCGGGGTCGCCATCTTCTTAGCCATCCGCCCCAGATCCAGTGCCCGGAATTCGTTCCATTCCGTCAGGATCACCACCAGATGCGCCCCCTGCGCCGCGCCATACGGGTTGTCCGCCCAAGTCACCCCCGGTAGCAACGCCTCGCCTTCCCGCTGCCCCTCCGGGTCCACGACCCGCACGCGTGCCCCCGCCCCCACCAGCGCCGGGATAATCGTCAAAGATGGTGCGTCCCGCATGTCATCCGTGTTCGGCTTGAACGTCACCCCCAGCACCAAAATCGTCTTGTCCCGGAAATCCCCATCACACAGATCATAAATCTTGTCGATCATCCGGCGCTTCACCTCTTCATTCACCTTGATGACTGTTTCCACAATCTGCATCGGCACCGCGTGGTCCTGCCCCATCCGTGCCAACGCCTTGGTATCTTTCGGGAAACAAGACCCCCCATACCCCGGCCCCGCATGCAAAAACTTGTTCCCGATCCGCCCATCCATGCCCATGCCGCGCGACACCGCCTTGATATCCGCCCCCACCTTTTCGCACAGCGCCGCAATTTCATTGATGAAGGTGATCTTCGTCGCCAAAAATGCGTTCGCCGCGTATTTGATCATCTCCGCACTTTCCAGGCCCGTATAGACCACCGGAAAATCCCGCAGGAACAGCGGGCGATAGATATCGGCCATCACCTTTTTGGCCCGGTCAGATTCCACCCCCACCACCACCCGGTCAGGCCGCATGAAATCATCAATCGCCGCCCCTTCGCGCAGGAATTCCGGGTTCGATGCCACATCAAAATCACTGGTCGTTTCTGCCACCACCGCAGCCACCGCCCGGTTCGTGCCCACCGGCACCGTTGATTTCGTCACGATCACTGCATAGCCCGTCAAGGCCTGCGCAATCTCTGCCGCCGCCGCCATCACATACGTCAGGTCCGCATGCCCGGACCCCCGCCGTGTCGGCGTGCCCACCGCGATGAACACTGCATCCGCCCCCGCCACAGCTGCCTGCAAATCCAGCGTGAATGACAACCGCCCCGCCGCCACGTTCTTGGCCATCAGGTCTTCCAACCCCGGCTCGAATATCGGCGTCTGGCCTGCATTCAGCCGGTCAATCTTGCCCGGGTCTTTATCCACGCAGATCACATCATGGCCAAAGTCCGAAAAACACACGCCTGACACAAGGCCCACATAACCCGTTCCGATCATCGCAATCTTCATGCGCCACCACCTGCCATAAACTTCACGCTGGCTTAGACAGCACGGGCGGGGCTGTCAAACGCCCCGCCCCCAAAAGGTCAGAACCACCGCCCCACAGCCATCGCCCGCAAGGTCAGCGCTGCCGCCTGCGTCACGCCAGACATCGCCTCCAAAGCCACGCTTGTCGTTGTTGGCGTCCCCGCCATTGTCGCCCAACATCCCGCTGACTGACAGTCCACATTCACGGCAGGGGCAACACTGAACACCGAAGGGAAGCTCCAGGTCACCGCCGCCGAGGATTTGAACAAAGACCCCGACGCGGTGCTTGCGTTCGTCACGGACAGGTTCGTTCGGTAACAGATCAGCGTGCCGTCCGCATAGCGCGTATAATCGCCATTGGCCCCTGTGCCGCGCTCCAGCACCGCCCCCGTCGGCACGCCCCCCGTTTGCGACACCGTCCCGATCAGATTGCCCGCGCCATACATCACCGTCCAGGCTGCCCAGGTGCCCGCCGTGCGCCGCCGGAACCGAATGTCATCACCCCCTGACCGCATCGCCAGTTGTGTTGCGTTTGTGGCGTCCTGTTGAATATGCATCACCGCCCAGCCCGACACTGCTGTCGGCAGGTTCAGCGTCGCTGCAGATGTTGTGCGATAGAACCCCGATACCACGATCCCATTCCAATCCGTATCAACAATCACCGCCCCCGTCCCCAGCCCGAACGCCCCCACGCGCAGCAGACGGTTCGCCGTCACATCCGTCGCCGTCGCCTGCACCGATGTGCCCTGCAACGTGCCATCCACCGTCATCCCGCCCGTCGATGTCACCGCCCCGCTTAGGGTGACGATACCGTTCAGTGTCACTGATCCCGCAGCACTTCCCGTCACCGCCCCGTTCAGCGCCACCGTATTCGCCGCCGTCACCGGCCCGTTCAGCGTGACCGACCCCCCAGCCCCCGCTGTAACCACGCCATTCAAGCCCACCGTGCCCGCAGCCGTCACTGGCCCGTTCAACGCAACGCTCCCTGCCGCTCCTGCCGTCACCACGCCGTTCATGGTCACAGCCGCAGCCGCTGTCACCGCCCCGTTCAGGCCGACTGTATTCGCCGCAATCACCACCCCGTTCAGCGTGACCGACCCCCCAGCCCCCGCCGTCACCGCCCCGTTCAGCATCACAGGCCCCGCCGCTGTCACTGGCCCGTTCAACGCCACGCTTCCCGCCGCCCCTGCCGTCACTGCCCCGTTCAACGCCACCGTCCCACCCGCCGTCAGCGTGTTGTTCAGCGTGACCGTCCCCCCTGCCGTCACCGCCCCGTTCAACGCCACCGTGCTGCCCGCTGTCACCGCTCCGTTCAACGCCACCGTGCCTGCCGCCGTTACAGCTCCGTTCAATGCCACCGTGCTGCCTGCCGTCACCGCCCCGCTCAACGTCACCGCCCCCGCAACCGTTGCCCCCCCGGTCAACGTCAACCCAGACGCCACGCTCATCCCGTTCGGCACCGTCAACAGCCCATCCGTCCGCGTCACCGTGAACCCCGTATAGAACGCTGTCCCATCCGGGCTGACCTTCACGCTGAAATTGTCACTCCCCGCCAGGCCCATCTCCGCCCGCCCCGAAAACCCCGTCTGGAACAGCAACGATGCCGTATCTGCTGCCGTGGCCTTGTTCACCTTCATCTGGTGATCCGTGCCCACATGCGTGAACAGGCTGGCCGTCGATGCCACCGCCAACCGGTTCGTCGTGTTCGCCGTCGTGTTCACCCCCAGCTTGTCAAACTCCGATGGGATCCCCGCTGTCGCCCAGACCGTCCCGTCAAACGCCACCAGTTCTGATGAGGATTGCACATAGGCCTGCCACCCTGCTTGCGGCGCCAGAAACTCCCACCCTGTCGCTGTGAATACCGCAATCTTGTTCACCTGCCCCACCCAGGCCCCGCTTGCCGGTGTCTTCACGATATAGCGGTTGCCAATCACCGGGCTCACCGGTGGCACCCCCAGATTGCGGCTGATGACCGCCAGCTGCACCAGAATGTCCAACAGACGCAGCGCCTCGTTATGCGTCACATGCTTTTGTGCCTGTGCAGGCAGAATATAGGGCAATTGCAGGATCGGTGATTGGTCGGCCATGTGGTCCTCCGCCGGAATGGGTCTGGGACCGGACGTTAGGTGGATTGGTTAAAGCCGTGGTAACCAAGCCGCGCGCTATAGCGCCTCCGCGCGCAACACCCGGGCTTCCCGCCACGCCAGCCAGGACACCGACGCCACAATCACCGCACCCCCCACTGTCACATACGGATCAACGCCCTCACCAAACACCACAGCCCCCAGCAGCGTCGCCCAGACCAGCTGCAAGAACACCACCGGCTGCGTCACAGCCAAAGGTGCCGCTGCAAACGCCCGCGTCATCGCGTAATGCCCCCCCGTCGCAAATGCCGCCACAAGCGCCAGCCATGCGCATTGTACAATGCTCACCGGCACCCACACCCACAGCGCAAAGGGCAGCAAGCCAATCGTCACTGTCACCGACATCGCAGCCACCACCACGCCCGCATCCAGCATCAGGCTCAACCGCTTTGCACACAGATAACTGCCCGCAAAGAATGTCGCCGCCCCCAATTGTGCCAGATGCCCGCCCGTCACCTCCCGCAGCCCCGGCCGCAGCACGATCAGCGCCCCCCCTATCGCAAGCCCAATCGACACCAACCGCCGCCATGCCAGCGCCTCACCAAACAGCAGCGCGCCCCCCACCGTCACAATCACCGGGTTCAGATACCCAATCGCCGTCACCTCAGCCACCGGCAGCCGCGCCATTGCGTAAAACCAGCACACCACCGCCGCCGTATGGAAAAGACCCCGCAAGCCAAACAGCGGCAACAGCCCCGCCGGCACCCGCATCCGCACGATTGCAGGCAACAGCAACACCACCCCAAACCCAAAGCGCAAGAACGCCGCCTGCGCCGCTGGCAGGTCCGTGCCCAGATGCCGCACAATCCCCGTCACCGCCACAAAGCACAGACCCGACGCCAACATCCACGCAATGCCCGCCACGGGGCGCCCAAGATCAGCCTTTACAATCATGCCGCCCACAGACCCTACCGCTCACCCCAGTGCAAGCCCCAAGGCCAGCGCCCACATCGTGCAGCCCA
>JANNBG010000316.1:0-2754 GCA_031385205.1 Rhodobacterales bacterium | reverse complement strand
GGTTTGTTCAGGATGATGATATGTTCGTCTTTCCAGATCACTGCGTTCTGGATCATCTTGGCATCTGCCGCCGACACGCCCTTTGCCTGCGCGCGTTCCGGTGCCGCCCCATCTGGCAACGGCGGCACACGCACCACCGGCCCCGGAATGACGCGGTCAGATGCCTTGGCCCGCGCACCATCGACACGCACCTGCCCCGTGCGGCACATCTTTTCCACCGCCCCTTGGGTCAGTTGCGGAAAGCGGCGTTTGAACCATTTGTCCAGCCGCTGTTCGCCATCATCTTCGGAAATCGTCAATTGTTGCACGCTCATGTCGTAACCTTTGCTGCCGTCATGCCAAACAGAAGTGCGGCAATCGACAGCAGCACCGACCCCATCACATAGATTATCGCCAGCATGCCATCACCGCGTTCCCACAACCGCACGGCATCCAAGGAGAACGCCGAAAACGTCGTGAAACCGCCAAGTATGCCCGCCATCAGGAACGGCGCGTGTTGCAGCGCCTGCCGTTCGGCCAAGGCCACGAACAGAAGGCCCATCGCGAACGAGCCGGCCACGTTCACCAAAGCCGTGCCATAGGGGAATGCCTCGCCCAGCACGCGCGTCATGGCCATTACGATGGCAAAGCGCGCGACAGAGCCGATTGCACCACCGAAGGCAACTTGTGATAGGGTCCAGATCATCAGGGTTCATTGTTCCCGGCAGGGCGGATTGTCAACCGCAGGGCTATACGTCGTTACGTTTCGCGCGCAGCTTGACGAAATAGTCCACACGCTTTTTCAACTCGCGCTCAAACCCGCGTTCCGGCGGCATATAATAAACCGGGTGTTTCATGCCATCGGGGAAATAGTTCTGCCCCGAAAAGCCATCTTCGGCATCGTGGTCATAGGCATAGCCCGCACCATAGCCGAGGTCTTTCATGAGTTTTGTTGGCGCGTTGCGGATGTGCGCGGGCGGCGGCAAGCTGCCCGTTTCGCGCGCGGCGTTGCGGGCCGCCTTGTAGGCCACATAGCCAGCATTCGATTTGGGTGCCAGGGCGAGGTAGATGACGGCTTGTGCAAGGGCGAGTTCGCCTTCGGGCGACCCCAGCCGTTCATACGTCTCCCACCCCTGCAAGCACACCGCTTGCGCCTGTGGGTCAGCAAGACCGATATCCTCCACCGCCATGCGCGTGATGCGGCGGGCAAGGAAACGCGGGTCTTCGCCGCCCTCCAGCATGCGGGTGAACCAGTACAGCGCGGCATCCGGGTCTGACCCGCGCACCGATTTGTGCAGGGCAGAGATCAGGTTGTAATGCTCTTCCCCCGATTTGTCGTATTTCGCGGCCCTTCGCATCAGGCGCGTGGACAGAGCGTCACGGTCCAACGGACCCTTCACAACCGCCACCTGCTCGATCAGGTTCAACAACGCCCGCCCATCGCCATCGGCCATTTCAAGCAGCGCATCCCGCGCGTCCGCCGTCAGTGGCAAGGCATGGCCAAGGTCCATTTCCGCCCGCTGTGCGAGGCGTTCAAGATCAGTCAGTGACAGCCGATCCAGCACAATCACTTGTGACCTGCTCAGAAGCGCCGCGTTCAGCTCAAAGCTCGGATTTTCGGTCGTGGCCCCCACCAGAAGGATCGTGCCATCCTCCATATAGGGCAGGAACCCATCCTGCTGCGCCTTGTTGAAACGATGGATTTCATCCACGAACAGCAATGTCCCTTGCCCATTCTGTCGCCTGATTTTCGCCGATTCAAACACTTTACGCAGGTCCGGCACGCCCGTGAAAATCGCACTGATCTGGATAAAACTTAAATCCGTCTCATCCGCCAGCAGCCGTGCAATGGTTGTCTTGCCTACCCCTGGTGGCCCCCACAAGATCAGGCTGGAAAGGCTGCGTGCCGCCAGCATCGCCCCCAACGGGCCGTCCGGCCCCAGCACATGCCCCTGCCCGATCACATCCGCCAGCTTGCGCGGGCGCAGACGGTCCGCCAAGGGGCGTGGCGCGTTGGGTGTGGTTTTGGGGGTATCGAACAGATCAGCCATAGATACAGCCTATCTGGCGAATGCCGCCCTGAAAATGACAAAAGCCCGCCGCATGGCGGGCCCTTGCAGGGTCATCCAACCCAATATTATTCTGCAATCTCGAATGCTGCCGTCCGTGCATGGTCAGCCGCACCTTTGGCTGACGTGTCACGGTCCACAAATTCGATGATCGCCATCGGTGCCATATCGCCATAGCGGAAGCCCGCCTTCAACACGCGCACATAGCCACCCTGACGCGACTGATAACGTGGGCCCAGGATTTCGAACAGGCGTGCAGTGTGCATGTCCTGCTTCAGTTGCGCATGGGCCTGACGGCGTGCATGCAGATCGCCGCGCTTGGCCAGCGTAATCAGCTTTTCGATGATCGGGCGCAGTTCTTTTGCCTTGGGCAGGGTCGTCTTGATCTGCTCATGTTCGATGAGCGAGCCTGCCATGTTGGCGAACATCGCTTTGCGGTGTTCGTGAGTGCGGTTCAGTTTACGGTAGCCACTTGAGTGACGCATGATGGTCTCCTGATCGTCTGTTTTGCTTTGTCCGGCAGGGCCTACGATTGGTCCCGCTCACCTTGGTCTTGCGCCATTTGTTCCCCGGCATTCCGGGCATTTTGGTCTGGAAGGTGCGTGCAAGCACGCACCCTACATTAGAATTGATCCTCAAACCGTTTCGCCAGATCTTCGATGTTTTCTGGCGGCCAGTCTTCCACATCCATGCCCAGATGCAGGCC
>JANNBG010000287.1:0-3050 GCA_031385205.1 Rhodobacterales bacterium | reverse complement strand
CGCGCCCTTCATCTTCCGCTGACTGCGTCGCGTTCAGCGAAAAGTCCGATCCCGCCAGCCGCCCCTCCATCATCTCTACATCCGCCAGCGGAACCCCCACCTCAGAGGCCACCATCTGGCGCAACTGGTGGCTGTCCAGGGTCATCCCTTGCTGCGATGCCTCACGCTCCAGCTTGGCCTGCACGCGCTTCAGGTTAAAGAACAGCGCCTTCTGGCTGCTGGTCGATCCCGTCCGCACCATCGACCAGTTCCGCATCACATAATCCTGGATTGACGCCTTGATCCACCACACCGCATAGGTCGAAAACCGCACGCCACGGTCCGGGTCAAACTTGTCCGCCGCCTTCATCAGGCCCAGTGACGCCTCTTGGATCAGATCATTCATCGGCGCACCATAGCGCCGGAATTTCGACGCCATCGAAATCGCCAGCCGCATATAGGCCGTGATGAGCCGGTGCAGCGCCGCCTCATCGCGCTGGTCGCGCCACGCATAGGCAAGGCGCAATTCAGTTTCCGCATCCAGCAGTTCCGCTTTCATCGCCTTGCGCGACATCGTTTGGTCGTTGTATCCATCGAGCGCCATAATCTAACCCCCAAGTAAGACAGCGTGTCGGGTTCGGCACGTTATACCGACAAATACGAGGCATTCCCTTGACCGGATCAAAACAAACCCCGGCGATCAGCAAACTCTCGCTTGTCATCGGCGGCGCACGGTCCGGCAAATCACGCTTTGCTGAAACATTGGTCACAGGCACCGGTCGCCCGCGCATTTATGTGGCAACGGCTGACGCTTGGGATGATGAGATGCGCGCCCTCATTACCCGGCACAAATCAGACCGGGGTGAGGGCTGGACCACGATAGAATCCCCCCGTGACCTGTGTGGCACATTGGCCAAGGTGCCTGCCGATCACGTCGTGCTGGTCGATTGCGCAACCCTGTGGCTGACCAATCACCTGCTGGCCGACGCTGATCTTGACGCCGAAACCGACCGCCTGCTCGCAGCCCTCGCCACCTGCGTCGCCCCCGTTGTTGTTGTCTCGAATGAGGTCGGCTGGTCCATCGTCCCCGACAACGCCCTCGCCCGCACCTTTCGCGATGCCCAGGGCCGCCTGAACCAACGCCTTGCCGCACAGGCCGATATGGTCGTGGCCGTCATGGCAGGCCTGCCCATGGTTCTGAAAGGTCAGCGATGACGCGGTTCTGGCTCGTTCGGCACGGCCCCACCCACAGCAAAGCCTTTGCCGGCTGGCGCGACATCCCCGCCGATCTGTCCGATACCGCCGCCATTACCCGGCTGAACGCCCATCTGCCCACCGACGCCTTGCTCATCTCCTCAGACCTGATCCGCGCCACCGCCACCGCAGACGCCATCAGCGCAAACCGCACCCGCCTGCCGCACGCGCCAGCCCTGCGCGAATTCCATTTTGGCGATTGGGACGGCATGAATTTCACAGAAGTCTCTACCCGCTGGCCCACCCTCAGCCGCATGTATTGGGAAGAACCCGGCACCGTTGCCCCGCCCAACGGTGAAAGCTGGGATGCGGGCGCCGCCCGCATGAACGCTGCCGTCGATGCCCTGATCGGAACCCACCCCGACATCATCATCGTCGCCCATTTCGGTATGATCCTAACCCAAGTCCAGCGCGCGCTGAACATCAACCCCCACAATGCCTTGTCCTACCCCATCGACAACCTCTCCGTTACACAGATCACCCACAACGGCACATGGTCTTGCGGTCCCATCAATCACAAACCGTGATGCGCGCCCCCAAAGATCATCATTTGCCATTCCCGCAGCCCACCGCCATGCAGGCCGCAACCTGAAAGGATGCATCATGTATGACCTCATCATCGGCGACCGCGCCTATTCCAGCTGGTCCCTGCGCGGCTGGCTGCTGTTTGCCGCCTTTGACATTCCCGTCAAAACCCACTCCGTCCGCCTCTATACCGACGAACTCAAGACCATCCTCAAGGCGCACCACCCCGCCAAATCTGCCCCCACCCTGCGCATCAAAGACGGCCCTGTCGTCATGGACTCCGCAGCCATCGCCGAAGAACTCGCCTCCCGCCACCCCGACGCTGGCCTCTGGCCCACTGATCCCAACCACCGCGCCATCGCCCGCTCCCTCGCCGCCGAAATGCACGCCGGATTTCAGGCTTTACGCAACCATTGCCCCATGAACCTGCGCGTCAGTTACACCAACTGCGCCCCACCCCAAGCCGTCTTGGACGACCTGACCCGATTGGAAACCATCTGGTCATGGGCGCGCGCCGAAACCCAATCCCAAACCCCATGGCTCTGCGGCCCCTATTCCGCAGCCGACGTCTTCTTCGCCCCCATTGCCAGCCGCATCGCTACCTACAACCTGCCCCTCAGCCCCGCCGCCATGGCCTATGTCAACGCCCATCTGGCACACCAACCCTTCCGCCAATGGCGCGCGATGGGCCACGCGGACGGTGCCGATCAGGATTACTACCGCCGCGATTACCCGACCCGCCCATGGCCCGGCCCCACCCCTTTGCCTGCAAAAGCCGTCACCGGCACCGCATCAGAAAACCCCACCTGCCCCTATTCCGGCGACCCCATCACCCATGTGCTGGAAATCGCGGGTCGCCGTATCGGCTTTTGCAACGCCTTCTGCCGTGACAAAACCATCGCAGACCCCGCCGCATGGCCAAAATTCATGGCCGTTTACAACTCGTAAACCTTTAGGCTGCTATCCCGTTAACCAATGATGGGGTGAACCAATGGTTGCGCGGGCCTTTACGGTGGCGTTTGAAGGCGCGGATGCAAGGATGGTGGAGGTGCAATGCGCCGTCACCCCCGGTATGCCCAACTTTGCTTTGGTGGGCCTGCCAGATAAAGCGGTATCCGAGGCGAAAGAGCGTGTGCGCGCCGCGCTGAACGCTATGGCCATTGCCCTGCCGTCCAAACGCATCACCATCAACCTGTCGCCCGCAGATTTGCCCAAGGAAGGGTCACACTTCGACCTGCCCATCGCGCTTGCCCTGCTGGCCGAACTCGAAATCATCCCCAAAGAAGACGTCG
>JANNBG010000285.1:0-2390 GCA_031385205.1 Rhodobacterales bacterium | reverse complement strand
TGGATGGCGCGCATATCCGCACGTTGCTGCTGACCTTCTTTTTCCGCCAGATGCCGCAGCTGATCGAAGGTGGTTACCTCTATATCGCGCAACCGCCGTTGTACAAAGTGGCGCGCGGCAAGTCCGAGGTGTACCTGAAAGATCAGGCGGCGCTGGAAGATTACCTTGTCGAAATGGGTATGGACGGTGCTGTTCTGCGCCTGACCGACGGGCAGGAAATAGCGGGCAACGATCTGGCCCGTGTGATCGACGGCGCACGGCAGTTCCGCAAGGTTTTGGATGCGTTCCCGACGCATTACCCGCGTGGCATTCTGGAACAGGCGGCCATTGCCGGTGCGTTTGATGCGGGGCGGAGTGATGATCTGCAAACCGTCGCCGATACAGTGGCCAAACGGCTGGATTTGATTGCGCTGGAATATGAACGCGGCTGGTCAGGGCGCATCACGCAGGACCAAGGTATCCGGCTTTCCCGCATCCTGCGCGGGGTTGAAGAATTGCGCACGCTGGATGGTGCTGTGCTGCGGTCAGGCGAGGCGCGGCGGTTGTCTGCGGTGTCGGCGCAATCGCGTGATGTCTATACGGGATCGGCGCGGTTGGTACGCAAGGACCGTGACCAGATGGTGCATGGCCCGATGGATTTGCTGAAGGCGATCTTGGCCGAGGGCGAAAAGGGCCTGTCCCTGCAACGCTATAAGGGTTTGGGCGAAATGAACCCCGAACAGTTGTGGGAAACCACGCTGGACCCTGAGGCGCGCACCCTGCTGCAGGTAAAGGTGGAAGATCTGGCCGAAGCGGATGACATCTTTACCAAACTGATGGGTGACGTTGTCGAACCAAGGCGCGAATTTATCCAATCCAACGCGCTGAACGTAGAGCATCTGGATATCTGAGGCGCGGGCGCACTCGCCCCGCAACTTTCTTGCTTGACCTGAACCCAATCCGGCAACATCCTGTCTACTTAAGCCGAAGGGGAGGCGTTTGCCATGTGCCGCATCTACGCAAGCCAAGACCCGCATCGCTATGCGTTGACAACGCGCAGGTTGCGGCTGAACGGCCAAAGCACGTCGATCCGGTTGGAAAACGCATTCTGGCAAGTTCTCGACGAAATCGCGCAAGGTGGAGGCACGACAACTCCGGCTTTTGTGTCGAAACTGCATACGGAAGTGCTGGAACGCCACGGTGAACCTGCCAATTTCTCATCCGTGCTGCGCTGCACCTGTCTTGTCTATCTTGAAACACTTATGCCGCAGGCCATCGCGGCGGAATAATCGCTGGTAGTAGTCCACTACTACCCACCGCGCCTGACCATCTTGCACGTTTCACTTGAGCCCCGGAGCATGGGGCAAGCTGGGAGGACGCATGGCAAAGGCCATTCATTCGATGATTCGCGTGCTGGATGAGGCGCGGTCGCTGGCGTTCTACAACGCCGCCTTTGGTTTGACGGTCGCGGAACGGCTGGATTTTGAAACATTCACCCTGATCTACATGTCAAATGCGGACAGCAGCTATGAACTGGAACTGACCGTCAACAAGGGTCGGACTGAACCCTACAATCTGGGCGATGGTTACGGGCATCTGGCATTTTCCGTGCAGGACGTGAACGCCGAACATGCACGGCTGACCAATGCCGGCCTTGCCCCGCGCAAACTGGTGGATTTTGCACCCGCTGGCACAGTGATTGCGCGGTTTTTCTTCATTGCCGACCCCGATGGTTACCAGATCGAGGTCTTACAACGCGGTGGTCGCTATCTGTGATCCGATACCCGCCCTTGGGAGGGGGCGGTCAACCATAGTTTATCCCAAGGGAGGGAAATGATGACACAGCATGAAAAGATGCGCGGCCTGACCCGGCGCCAGCTCTTGTCGCGGTCGGTCGCGGCAGGGGCGGCGTTTATCGTCGGCAGCGGTTTTGTTGCGGGCAAAGATGCCGCATGGGCAACGGAAGTGGTGGCCTTGAAGCCCGAAACCATGGCCACGTTGGTGCAAATGGCCCGCGATATCTATCCGCATGACCGGCTGGCTGATGAATACTATGTCGTCGCCGTCAAAGGCTATGACACGGCCGAGGCCGCGGCCGATATCGAGGCTGGCATTGCTGCCGTGAATGCGGCGGCGATGGGCAAGGGGCATGCGTCCTACTTGGCTGCCGGATGGGAAAAGGATCGTGTCGAAATTCTGCAAGGCATGCAGGATTCAGCGTTTTTCCAGAAAATCCGCGGTGGGCTGGTCACCGGACTATACAACCAAAAGGCCGTCTGGCCGCTGTTTGGCTATGAAGGCGAAAGCTTTAGCCAGGGCGGCTACATCGACCGTGGTTTCAACGATATCAACTGGTTATAAGGGGGACGGAACATGGCTACGTTTGATCTGAATGACGCATCCGTCGTCGT
>JANNBG010000759.1:0-2662 GCA_031385205.1 Rhodobacterales bacterium | reverse complement strand
CCGGGGTTGTTCCCGTCCTGGCCCTCCCCCCCCCAGTTGCCGCCGCACGGCGCCTGCAAACCCTGGGACCCCAGGGGGGGGCGGGGGGCTGGCAAGACAAGGGCAGGTGCGGAGTGGGTGCGGGCCGAAGTCGAAGGCGCGCGGCCCATGGATGCGGGGCGGTCGCGGCGGGTGGCGCTGGTGGGGGAAACGGTGGATCAGGCGCGGGATGTGATGATCTTTGGCGAAAGCGGGATCATGGCGTGCAGCCCGCCGGACCGCAAACCGAAGTGGGAGGCGGAGAAAAAGCGGCTGGTCTGGGGAAACGGTGCGGTGGCGACGATTTATTCGGCGCATGATCCGGAGAGTTTGCGGGGGCCGCAGTTTGATGCAGCCTGGGTGGACGAGCTGGCGAAATGGAAGCGGGGGGATGATGCGTGGGAGCAGTTGCAGTTTGCCCTGCGTCTGGGCAGCAACCCCCGGCAGGTGGTGACGACGACACCGCGCAATGTGGGGGTGTTGAAGAGCATTCTGCGCAACCCATCGACGGTGGTGACGCATGCGCCAACGGCGGCGAACCGGGCGTATCTGGCGGCGTCTTTCCTTGAGGAGGTGCAGGCACGCTATGCGGGGACGACAGCGGGGCGGCAGGAGTTGGAGGGGTTGCTGATCGAGGATGTGCCGGGGGGGTTGTGGACATCGACGCAACTGGAGGCGTGCCGGGTGGAGAGCCTTGGGACTTTCAGCCGGATTGTGGTGGGGGTGGACCCCTCCATTTCGGGCAATGGGGATGAATGCGGGATTATCGTGGTGGGGGCGGTCACAGACGGGGCCCCGCAGGACTGGCGGGCGGTGGTCTTGGAGGATGCGACGGTGACGGGGGCATCGCCGCAGACATGGGCGCGGGCGGCGATTGCAGCGATGGATAAATACGGAGCGCAGCAGTTGGTGGCGGAAGCGAACCAGGGCGGGCGGCTGGTGGAAGAGGTGATCCGGCAGGTGGACGCGATTGTGCCGTTAAAGCTGGTGCATGCGGCGGTGAGCAAGGGCGCGCGGGCGGAGCCGATTGCGGCGCTGTATGAGCAAGGGCGGGTGGGCCATGTGCGGGGCCTGGGCGTGTTGGAAGACCAGATGTGCCGAATGACATCCGCAGGATATCAGGGGAAGGGGTCGCCGGACCGGGTGGATGCGCTGGTCTGGGCGCTGCATGCGTTGATCGTGGAGCCATCGCGGCGGTTTCGGGATCCGCATGTCAGGACGCTGGGGTAGGTTTTTAGGGGCGCGCTCCTCCGCCCTGCGGGCGACGTCGCGGGTGCGCGATAAGACAGGTTGAGTTTGTCGAGAGGGTGGAGCCTCCGGCGGGGATATTTAGGGGAAGATGAATGCGGGGGCCTGTGGGCACCTGCTTTGTCATGGATGAGGCAAGGAGCCGACATGGTGTTCGAATTTTTGCGGCGGGGCGAGAAGCCTGCGCCGGAAGCAAAGGCGTCTGCGACAGGGCGCGTGGTTTCGTGGGGATCAGGGGGCCGGGTGGCGTGGTCGCCGCGTGATGCGGTCAGTCTTGCCAAGACAGGGTTTCAGGGCAATCCGGTGGGGTTTCGGGTGGTCAAGCTGATTGCAGAGGCGGCGGCGGCATTGCCGTTGGTGCTGCAGGATGCAGGGCGGCGGTATGAGGAGCACCCGGTGCTGCGGCTGATTGCGCGACCGAACGGGGCGCAGGGGCGGGCAGAGTTGTTTGAGGCGATCTATGGGCATCTGATGCTGGCGGGGAATGCGTATATCGAGGCGGTGCCGGGTGAGGGGGTGGTGCCGGGGGAGTTGCATGTGCTGCGGCCGGATCGGATGAGTTTGGTGCCGGGCACGGACGGGTGGCCTGTGGCCTATGACTATACGGTGGGGGCGCGGAAGCATCGGTTTGCGATGGGGGCGGTGCAGCCCATTTGCCATTTGAAATCGTTTCATCCGCAGGATGACCATTACGGATTTGCGCCGTTGCAGGCGGCGGCGGTGGCGATTGATGTGCATAATGCGGCGAGTGCCTGGTCGAAGGCGTTGCTGGACAATGCGGCGCGTCCGAGCGGGGCGATTGTTTACAAGGGGGCGGATGGGCAGGGGTCGTTGAGCGGCGACCAGTATGACCGGCTGGTGAGCGAGATGGAGATGCACCATCAGGGCGCGCGGAATGCGGGGCGTCCGATGCTGCTGGAAGGGGGCCTCGATTGGAAGCCGATGGGTTTCAGCCCGTCCGACATGGAGTTCCAGAAGACCAAGGAGGCGGCGGCGCGGGAGATTGCAATCGCCTTTGGGGTGCCGCCGATGTTGATGGGAATACCCGGGGACGCGACCTATGCGAATTATCAGGAGGCGAACCGGGCGTTTTACCGGCTGACGATCCTGCCCTTGGCGCAGAAGGTGCTGGCGGATGTGTCGCACTGGATTGCGGGGTTCACCGGCGAGATGCTGAGTTTGCAGGTGGATCTGGACCATGTGCCGGCGCTGGCTGCGGAGCGTGACCAGTTGTGGGCGCGGGTGGGTGCTGCGGCGTTCCTTTTGGATGCGGAAAAGCGGGTGCTGCTGGGCCTGCCCGCGCAAGTGGTGGACGCATGAGCGCACGGGAGGGCGGTTCACGGTTTTTATACGACAGTTTCGATGCGGCAACGGCGCGGATCGAGGCGAATGAGCG
>JANNBG010000250.1:0-1601 GCA_031385205.1 Rhodobacterales bacterium | reverse complement strand
AGAGCGGGCGTTGACGCAGGTGAAGGGGGTGGATGGGTTGTATCCGCTGGTGGGGGCGGTGGTGTTGGACCCTGCGGTGCAGTTGGGGGATGCGTTGGCGGTGCGGGACGGCGTGCCGGGGGCGGTGATGGACCGGGTGCTGGTGGACCGGTTGGGGCTGACGGTTGGGGCGGAGTTCCGGCTGGGGACGCAAAGCTTTCGGCTGGGGGCGGTGCTGGTGCGGGAGCCTGATTCAGCGGCGGGGGGCTTTAGTCTGGGGCCACGGACGATTGTGCTGACCAGCGGGCTTGCGGGATCAGGGCTGATTGGGCCGGGGACGCTGTATGAGGTGGATTACCGGCTGGATGTGGCTGCGGGCACGGATTTGCAAGCGTTGCAGGATAGGGCGGTGGCGGCGTACCGCGATACGGGGCTGCGCTGGGCGGATAGCCGCAAGGCGGCACCGGGGGTGGAGCGGTTTGTGGACCGGATCGGGGCGTTTCTGATTTTGGTGGGGCTTGCGGGGCTGGCGGTGGGGGGCGTGGGGATTGCGGCGGCGGTGCGGGCATATCTGGAGGGGAAGGTGGCGACGATTGCGACGCTGAAGGTTTTGGGGGCGGATGGCGCGACGATTTTCCTGACGTATTTTTTGCAGATTGGGGTGCTGACGGTTTTGGGCGTGGTGGCGGGATTGGTTCTGGGGGCAGGGGTGCCGCTGCTGTTTGCGCCCATGATCGAGGCAGCACTGCCGTTTCCGGCGGATATGGCGATTTATCCGATGCCGTTGCTGGAGGCGGCGTTTTACGGGGTGGTGACGGCGTTTTTGTTCACGCTGTGGCCACTGGCGCGGACGGAATCTGTGCGGGCGGCGGCGCTGTACCGGGGGGGTGACGGGCAGGGGTGGCCACGCTGGCGGTATGTGGTGGCGTTATGCGCATTGGCGGGGCTGCTGATCGGCGGGTCGGTGTGGTTTTCGGGGGCATGGAAGCTGGCGCTGGGGTCGGCGGGCGGGGTTGTGGGAGCACTGGTGGTGCTTGCGCTGGCGGCGTGGGGATTGCGGCTGTTGGCGCGGCGCGTGGCGCGGAGTTCGTTGGTGCGGGGCAGGGTGGGGTTACGGGCGGCGCTGGCGGCGATTGGGGGACCACGGGCGGAAGCGACATCGGTGATCTTGTCATTGGGGCTGGGGCTGACGGTGTTGGCGGCGGTGGGGCAGATTGACAGTAATCTGCGGGCAAGTATCGCGCGGGATTTGCCGACACGGGCACCGACGTATTTCTTTGTAGATATTCAGCCGGATCAGATTGAGGGGTTTCTGGCGCGGTTAAAAGGTGATCCAGCGGTGAGCCGCGTGGAGGATGCACCGATGTTGCGCGGGCTGATTACGCGGATCAACGGGCGGCCAGCGGCGGATGTGGTGGGCGACCACTGGGTCATTCAGGGCGATAGGGGGGTGACGTATTCGGACACGTTGCCGGACAATGCGACGATTACGCAAGGCGCGTTCTGGCCTGCGGGGTATGTGGGTGCGGCGCAGATCAGCTTTGCGGCGGAAGAGGCCGAGGAGATGGGGCTGAAACTGGGCGACCGGATGACGGTGAACATTCTGGGGCGGGATGTGGAGG
>JANNBG010000219.1:0-3875 GCA_031385205.1 Rhodobacterales bacterium | reverse complement strand
CCACCGCCAGACCAATGGCCGGGGCGATGGCATCCGTTGTGACATAGGACACAAGGTCACCCGTAAAGGACTTCGGCGCATCGGCCACCGCCGTATATGTTGTATCCCCCGCCGCAATCAGCCCGGATGCCGCCACCGCATCCGCCACCGCATCCGCCCCTGCCCGCGTCCAATGCGTATCGGTGCGAAAGAAGGCAAGGTCATCCCCCATCGCCAGCAATGCAGGCCGCGTATCGACCACATCCACCCCTGCATCACGCAGTTGCGCCACAAAGCCTGCGTAATCCTGTGCCATAGCCTCCGACAGGTCCATATGCCCCGCATTTGCGCGATACACATCAATCTTGGCAGGCACCGGCACCATCACCAGATGCACACCCTGTGCGGCCAAGCTGTCACGGATATCCGCAATACGCCCCACGGCAGCCGTCAGGTCAGCCGCATCCAGCCGCCGGGTTTCCTCGACCGTGAACAGCCAGCCATGCTGTGCCGCCAGCACGCCCTTGCGCCCCTCGCCCACGGCCAGATAGCGCGCAGCCCCCAGCAGGCCAATCGACGCCTCACGATGCGGCAGGGCTTTCTTGTAGATACCATCCAGTTCCGCCGTGGGTTTACCCTGCAGCGATGACCAATCCATCGGCACCTTTGGTGCGTCCGGTTGTTCAAAGAACGCCACATTCGCCACGATGGCATAAAGCCCAAAGGCGACGGGCAGCAGATAGCGTGAGGCGCGGTAGATGGCTTGCATGGCGACCCTCAGAATTGAAAGTAAAGGAAGGGGGAAAAGCTGTTTTCGGCCAGCTTCATCAAGGACAGCACCGCAATGGCAGCCAGCCCCAGTGATGGCAGCAGCGTCGTGGTGGCCGTCAGCACACCATTGCCATTCGGCATGGCATCCGGGAAATAGCCCTGCCTGGCCCATGCGTTCAGGCGCGGCTCCAGCGCCGCCACCACGACGGCAAGCGCGAACAGAAGCAGGCTTTCATGGCTGATCTGCACCGCCAGATCCATCGGGATGGCAACGCCGTGCAGGCCCAGCATACCCCCATACATATCAAACGCCTGCCCCATGGAATGTGCCCGGAACGCGACCCAGCCGATCAGCACCACCAGCAACGTGCGCACCAGGGCCAATGTGCTGTTGGCCTTGTTCCAGCCCAAGGCCCGCTCTGCCGCCAGCCACACGCCATGCCATGCGCCCCAGGCCAGGAACGTCCAGTTCGCGCCGTGCCATAACCCGCCCAGCACCATGACCGTCATCAGGTTCACATAGGTCCGCGCCTCGCCCAGACGATTGCCGCCCAACGGAATGTACAGATAATCGCGCAGCCAGATCGACAGGCTGATATGCCAGCGCCGCCAGAATTCTGTGATGGAACGCGAGATATACGGCGTATCGAAATTTTCGGGAAACTTGAACCCGATCATCTTGGCCAACCCGATGGCCATGTCGGAATAGCCCGAAAAGTCGAAATACAGCTGCAGCATGTAGGCAACGGCCCCCAGCCAGGCCAGCCCCATCGACGGGTCAGGTGTGCTGAAGGCAAGGTCGGCAATCGGCGCCACGGCATCCGCCAGAATGACCTTTTTGCCCAAGCCAATCGTAAACCGCGCCAGCCCGTCGGCAAATTGCTGGGCTGTATGCGTGCGGTGTTCAAACTGATGCGCCAGTTCCTTGAACCGCAAAATCGGCCCCGCAACCAGATGCGGAAACAGCGCGATGAAGGCGGCAAAGTCAAAGAACCGCACCGTCGCGGGCACATCACGGCGATAAACATCGACCAGATAGCTGATGGAATGGAACACAAAGAACGACACGCCAATCGGCAACAGAATCCGCCAGTGGATGCCCAGACCCGCCGCATCGGTGCCCACCAATGCGGCAAAGCTGTCGATGAAGAAGTTCAGGTATTTGAAGATGCCCAGCACAATCAGATTGCCGATGATGCCGATGGTCAGGAACAGCTTGGCACGCGGCGTATCGAGACTGCGTCCGACCAGCAGACCAAAGCCGTATGACCACATGGTGATGCCAAACAGCAGCGCCACGAAATCCAGCCGCCACCAGCCATAGAAGACATATGATGCCACCAGAATGACGGGCGACCGCCAGCGGGCGGATGCGGCATAATAGACGATCAGAAAGACCGGCAGGAACAGGAACAGGAAGACTTCAGATGAAAAGACCATGCTCTATTCCCCTTCACAGGTCGCAATGGTGGCGCTGACTGGGCCGATCACAAAATCCGTCTGACCCTGTTGTTCCACCGCCGTCAAAAACGCCGCCTGATATTGCGCGAATTCGCCGGCAAACAGGCGTGGGCGCTGTGCCGATAGCTGGTTATCCTGCAACGACAGCTGGCCAATGCCCGCCCCGCGCAACCCTTCGCGGTTGCCCGCAATCACATTGCGCCCGATGACAGAATGGCCATGCGCGGGCTGCGCCACCACCTCGACCCCCACACCGCCGTTCAGCAGGATGGCGTTCTGCGTGATCGCCAGATCGCCCGCATTCTGCATGCGCAACCCCGTGGCTCCGTTACGCGCCAGCACATTGCCCTGCACCTGCACACAAGACGTGCGCCGCATCACAAGGCCCGCATCGCCGCTGAACAGCACGATATTATCGCGGATCGCCACACCTTGCGTCGCCACATCCACCACGATCCCATTGACCGGCGCACGCAGCACAAGGTTACCCACCACCGCCGCCGCCTTTGTGCCATCCGTTACCCGAATGGCCGCGCGCGCCGCACCGACCAACAGGTCATTGCCCGCAATCACGCCATCCGCCCCGCCTGACAGCACAATGCCACCCGCATGCGCGCCCTGCACCAGATTGCCCGTCACCTGCGCGGCTTCGGTGCCTTGCAGCAGGATGGACTGCGTATCGGTAAAGGTATTTCCCACCAATTGCGACGCACGGTCAGGCCGCAGCAACCCGCGTGAGACGACGGAAAGCCCGCCAAACAGCGTGGTATCCGGCATACCAAGATCGGCAAATGCACTGCCCGTGGCCACAAGGCTGCCGCGCCCGGCTACCAACAGAAACGGCGCGAAATCGGCATTGCCCGCGTTCGCCGCCCCATCACCGCGCAGCGTGGACTGCGTCAGGGTGACCTGCCCGAAAGACAGCACAAACGCCCCCGCGCTGCGGTCCAGATGCAGCACCTCGCCCGGGGCCATCGTCAGACCCGCATCCGTCCAGATCACCAAGGGGCGCGTCAGATGATAGCCCTGCGCGTCTTGCGACAGGCCAATAACCCCTGCCGCCAGCAAATCCGCCAGTGTCGTTGTGCCCGCCGTTACCAAAATCGCCGACGTGTCGCCCTGTTGCGCGCGCATCACGCCCAGCATGTCATTGGTGCCTGCATCAATCGCCAGCTGCGTCATCGCCAGTTGCACTTCGCCCATGGCAATTTGTGCCATCGGGCCCGGTTTGGCCACAACGACCGGCGTTGCCGCATCTTCCGACATGGCAAGCGTCATGCCCACCAGCCCAGCCACCTTTTGCCCCGCCAATCGGGCAGCATCCGCCATATCAGGTGCAGACAACGCACCTGCACGCGGCAGGTCCAGCAGCACCTGATCCACCGCAACCAAAGGCACCACATCAGCCTGAACCTGCCCCGCAAGGGCCAGCAATACCGCTGCAAGGATGATCCGTGCCCGCATCATCCGGCCTTTACCGCCACATCGACGTCATGCGGGGTGGCAAACATCATCTGCATCAGGCGCATCGCCTGCGTGGATGTGTTCACCAAGGGCAGCGCGTAATCCGCATCTATCGGCAGGGTATCCCCCCGACCAATGGCAATCTCTTGCCCTCCCACTACGCAAGTGCCCGTGCCGAACACCACGGTCACAACGCTTGG
>JANNBG010000194.1:0-1977 GCA_031385205.1 Rhodobacterales bacterium | reverse complement strand
GACGGGCCGATGATGGCAACCTTTGCCCCCATTGGGATGGCCCAGTCGGCGGTCAGGGTGAAGCCGTCCATGGACACACGCAGGTCAGTCAGGCGCAGCATGGCGGCCTCCGTAATCGCAGAGGGCGAACAGGGTAAAGCTGATGGTGACCAGCAACAGCGAGGCGCTCGCGGCGGCGTCCATGCGGTAGGCGGCAGTCAGGCGCTGAATGGCGAGGGGCAGGGTGGCTTGGGCGTCGCTGGCAAACAGGGCGATGACGCCGAGATCACCCATGGACAGGGCAGCGGCGATGCCGGTGCCGAAACCGAGGGGGCGCGACAGGCGGGGGAGGGTGACAAGGAGCAGAGCACTTGGGCCGTGGATGTTGAGTGATGTCGTGAGGCGGGCGTAATCGCGGTGGAGGGCGTGGGCTTCTGGCAACAGCAGGCGGTAGACGAAGGGGAGGGCAAGGGCGGCGTTGACGATGAGGGTGACGGGGAGGGCGATTGTTGCGGGGCTGGTCAAGGGTTGGACGATGAGGAACAGGCCGGTGCCGAGGACGAGGCCGGAGGTGGCGAGGGGAAGAAGGGCGGCAAGATCAAGCCCGCGGTTGTTGGTCTTGGCAACGGCGAGGGCAAGGGTCAGGGCGGCGGCGGTGGCGAGGAGGGCGCTGGGGATCGCGATGGCGACGGATCGGATGGCGGCGGGCCAGATGCTGGGGGGCAGGTGGGGGAGTCCTTGAATACCGTTGGCGATGACCATGGCGAGGGGGATGAGCAGGAACGCAGCCGATAGGATGATGGCGGTGGCGTCGGTGACGCTTCGCCAGCCTGTGGGGGCAAGAGTATAACCACGATCGAGGCCTGCGCCAAAACCGGGGGTCTGGATGATGCGCCATGCGACAAGGGCGGTTGTGGCGCAGAGGGCGAATTGGACGGCGGCAAGGGAGGCGGCGCGGCCAAGGTCAAAATCAAAGCGCAGGGATTGGTAGATGGCGAGTTCCACGGTGGTTGCACGGGGGCCACCACCGAGGGTGAGGGCGACAGCAAAACTGGTCAGGCAGATGACGAAAATGGTGATGAGCGCGCCGGGAAGCACGCTGCGCAGCATGGGCCATTCAAGATGGCGGGCAACGGCGGCAGGGAGGAAGCCGAGTGATGCAGCAAGGCGAAGGCGTTCGGCGGGGATGGCTTGCCAGCCTTGCAGGATCATGCGGGTGGCGAAGGGGAGGTTGAGGAAGACATGGGCAAGGACGACGCCGTGCAGGCCGTAGATCTGGATGGAGGGCAGGCCCAATGCCTGCAGCGTTTGGTTCAGGACGCCCGCACGGCCAAAGACGGCGAGCAGGCCGAGGATGGCGACGATGACGGGCAGCAGGAAAGGGGCACCCATCAGGGTGATGAGCAGGGCGCGGCCCCTGAACCTGCGGCGGGCAAGGGCGCGGGCGACGGGGATGGCGAGTGCGGTGGAGACGAGGGCGGACAGGGATGCTTGCAGCAGTGTGAACCTGACGGCGGCCCAATCGGGGGCCGTCAGGTGTAGGTGCCCGTGGGCAAGCACGACCGCCGCTGTGCCCAGCGTCAGCAGTGCCAGCACAAGTGCGACGGTTATTGCGACAGGGCTGCGCGCCATTCCTCGACCGCCTTGTCACGCATTGCGGGGATGTCAGCGGCGGGGATCAGCAGGGAATTTGCCGGTTTGATGAGGGTTGCAAAGGAGGCGGGCAGGCCAGTATCGGCGGTTTTGGCGGGATACATCCAGTTGGTTTCGGGGATCAGTTTTTGAAATTCCGGCCCTGCCATGAAGGCGAGGAAGGCATCGGCAAGGGCGGGTTGGTCGGTGTTGGCCAGTTTGCCCGCCACCTCGATCTGCAGGTAATGCCCTTCACGGAACAGGGCGGCGGCTTTGGTCAGGTCGCCTTCGGCCCCGATATGATAGGCGGGGGAGGTGGAATAGGACAGGACCATATCCGCCTCACCACTGGTGAAAAGGCCATAA
>JANNBG010000100.1:0-7604 GCA_031385205.1 Rhodobacterales bacterium | reverse complement strand
ATTGGCATCGACATCCTTCAGCTTTGCCTCGCCTGCCGCAATGTACAGGCCCAGTTCATCATAGAAATTGAGCGTCTTGGCATACAGGACATCCAGCGATTTGATATCCTTCAGCAGCGTGTGTTCATGGGTCAGCAAATCGGTGCTGATCTTGTCGATCTGGCCCTGTACAGTTTCAAACTTGGCCACGAAATTGGCAAAGGGGGCGGCGCGGCCCAGCAGTTTTTCCCACCAGCTGCGGCTGCGGCGCACATCCATTTCGCTGACGGAAAAGCCGCGGATGGTGGTCACGATATTGCGCAGACTATCGCCCGCTGGCCCCACATCCTTGTTCTTCACATCGGCCAGCATTTCCTGACTGATGACCTGCAGTTCGGCCTGTGCGCCCGCGCCAAAGCTGATGATCGACTGGGTATTGGTCACGTCCAGCTCGCCCATGCGCTTGCGAATAGCTTCGGCATGCGGTGCGGGGGCGGCCTCCAGTGGCACAATATCTGTGCCCGGTTCGGGCAGGATGGTGGCCGTGACTTTTGCGATATCGGCAAGGGCGGCGGCAGCCTCGGTGCGGGTGGTGTTGTCCATGGGGTATCCTATCTTCAGGTTTCACTCTGCAACCGTTCGCGCAGGACGCTGATTTCAACGTCCAGATCGGTGCGGTTGTCAGACAAAAGGGTTTGCGTACGGGCGGCGAAATGGGTTTCCAGATCAGTCAGAAGGGCGTCGAAATCGGCCAGCGCCTTTGGGTCGCGCGTCTGGGCATAAAGATCGGCGAATTTGACAGCGGCATCGCGTGCGCCCATGAGGTAAACCGACAGGTATTTGCGTGCAGCGGTCAGATCGCGCGGGTCGTTTTCGACACCGCGAAACATCGCGCGGGCGGCGGTGGCGAATGTATCCACGCGCGCCGCGACGGTGCGATCATTCGCGCGTAGGATGGCGTCTGTCATGGCGCGCAAGTATGCCTCGCCTTCATCCACCGCCTTTGCCACGCGGTCGGATTGGAAATCGTCAATGCCTGCCATGCCCTTGTTGGCCCATGGGTCCAGCCCGAATGCGCCCATGTGCAGGGCCGCCCCGATCAGGCCGATCAGGATGGGATAAATCAGCCCCGGCTGGCTCATCACGCTGCCGACGGTCAGGCTGATGCCTGCCAGCACCGCGCCAAACAGTTTGCGCGGGATAGCCGGGCGGCGCGCCACACGGCGGGCGGCAAAGGCGGCAGCGGCGGTCAAGCCATCACGGGTCAGCCACGCAGACAGGACCAGCAGGCCAAAGGCTGACAAGCCCAGCACCAGATCGCGCGGGCCATTACCCATGAAGGCGGCCCAGACAAATGTCAGGGATGCGGCGAACATCAGCGTGATGCGGCCGGTGGGCACGGCTGGCTGGCGGCCGTCAAAGGCGTTGGGTTCAGGCGTGGAACCGGGGCTGTATTTGCCGCCAAATCGTTGTGCCATCAGATGCCCCCGCTGCCCGCAACAGTGACGATCAGAGCCAACAGCAGCAGGAAGGACACGGTCGACAGGCTTTTGGCGGACATGGCCGTTCCTTGATTTTACCCCATGACTATAGGGGAGTGTGATCCATGCTGCCAGTGGCGTTCATCCGTTGCGGCGCGGCTTGGCAGTAAAGGTTTTACCCGTGGCGGCCACGCGCGGCCCGCGGGGTTTTGCAGCAGGTTTTGGCGGTGCTTTCGCATCCTCCGGTGCCTCGGTAAGGCCCAACTGATCGCGCAGCACGCGGGCCTTGATCTCCTCGACCTGTCCCGGTTCCAGATCGCCCAGACGGAAGGGCCCATAGCTGATGCGGATCAGGCGGTTCACCGTCAGGTCAATCGCCGTCAGCGCCCTGCGGATTTCGCGGTTCTTGCCTTCGCGCAAAGACACCGTCAGCCAGGCATTCGCCCCCTGATGCCGGTCCAGCACCACTGACATCGGCATGAAGCGTTCGCCATCGACCGTGATGCCGCGGCGCAAGGGTTCCAGATCCGGGTCCGTCGGGTTGCCCTTGATCCGCACGCGATACTTGCGCAACCAGCCCGTCGCGGGCAGTTCCAAACGGCGCTTCAGCTCGCCATCATTGGTCAACAACAACAAACCTTCGGAATTCAGGTCCAGCCGCCCGATGCTCATCACGCGCGGCATGTCTTCGGGCAGCGTATCAAACACCGTCTGGCGGCCCTTTTCATCCGATGCCGATGTCACCAACCCGTCAGGTTTGTAATACAGCCACAGCCGTGCCGGTTCTGCCGCCGCAATCTGCTTGCCCTCGACCGTGATCTTATCACCCGGCATCACGTTCAGCGCGGGTGAGGTGATGAGCTTGCCATTCACGGCTACCAACCCCGCCTCGATCATGCGTTCCGCCTCGCGCCGCGATGCCACGCCTGCGCGTGACAGCGTTTTGGCGATGCGTTCGCCTTTTGCGGGGTCTTTTGCGGGGATTTGGGCCATGGTGCGGTGTCCTTCACGGGTGCGCGGGGGGATTGGCGATGCTAAGATGCGTATTTGAACAGACAGAAAGTCACAAGTGTTTCGCAGTTTTATGGACATGGCGCTGGATCAGGCGCGGGCGGCGGGCATGCGTGGTGAGGTGCCTGTGGGTGCTGTGATCGCGCAAGGTGATGCGGTGGTGGCGCAGGCAGGCAACCGCACGCGGGAATTGCACGATGCAACGGCGCATGCGGAAATGCTGGTGATCCGGGCGGCATCGGCGGCTTTGGGGCAGGAACGGCTGGTGGGGTGCGATTTGTATGTGACGCTGGAACCCTGCGCGATGTGTGCGGGCGCGATTGCGGCGGCGCGCATCGGGCGGCTGTATTACGCGGCGCAGGATGCAAAATCGGGCGGCGTGGCGCATGGGGCACGGGTCTTTGCGCATCCGCAATGTCATCATGTTCCGCAGGTTTACGATGGGATTGCGGGGGCAGAGGCTGAGGCGCTGTTACGCGATTTCTTTGCCGCAAAACGCTGAGGCGTTGCCTCAGGGGCACAATCCGCAGATTGGTCTGCAGGCATGGATATCCTGACTGTGCAGATGCGAAGAAAGCTGTATTTTCAGGGCTCAGTGAAATACGAATCAAAGGAGGCGACACATGTTCAATATTATCGCCAGCCAGCATATGGCCCTTTGGTTTCGCAGCGCCGTATGTGTAAACGCGCGACGCACCTGACCCTCACGCCTCTGGGCCTGACCGTCCGGATTTTTCAACCCAAACGCAACTGAACCCCTGACGCCGTTTTGGCATGTCTGCGGTTCTTATTCGTATCTTTCAAAAGAAGGGGCCAAGACGCGCTGCGGGCGCTGCGGCCATTGTGCAATGATGAATGCAATACCAAACGACGACTCGCCCACGGTCACCATGGCCTTGGATCAGGTGATCCGGGCGCATGGGGTCTTGGCCGTGCTGTGGGCGCTGACATGGCGGTTACTGCGGCCCCCGCCGCGCGTGCCCGATGTGACGGGCATGAATGCGCATCTGCTGCGTGATATCGGCCTGCCGCCGATGGATGCGGCCCCCTGGCACCCCCCGCTGCGGTAGGGGGAGCTTGCGGGTGCGTTGCGGCCCCGCTAAACGGTTGCCAACGATCAGGGGGCCGTGATGGCAATTGATGAGGCGACCGCGCGCAAGGTGGCAAAACTTGCGCGCATCCGGGTGGAAGAGGCCGACCTGCCCGCCTTGGCGCAGGAGCTGTCTGGGATTCTGGGGTTCATGGAACAGTTGAACGAAGTGGACGTGACCGGGGTGGAGCCGATGACGTCGGTTACCCCCATGCGCCTGCGGCGCAGGGTGGATGGTGTGACGGACGGTGGCATTCAGGCGGCGATTCTGGCGAATGCGCCGGATGCGCGCGAGGGGTTCTTTGCGGTGCCGAAGGTGGTGGAATGACGGCGAATACCTGGACGATTGCAGCGGCGCGCGACAGCTTGCGCAAGGGCGAGATGACGGCGGTCGATCTGACTATGGCCTGCCTCACGGCGATTGACGCAGCCTGCGCGCTGAACGCCTTTGTGCATAAGACGCCGGAACTGGCGCTGGATCAGGCCCGTGCGGCGGATGCACGGCTGGCCAGTGGTGTGGCCCCGGATTTGTGCGGCATCCCCTTGGGCATCAAGGATTTGTTCTGCACCAAGGGCGTGCCATCACAGGCGGCCTCGCGCATTCTGGCTGGTTTCAAACCCGAATACGAATCCACCGTCACGGCCAAACTGTTCGGCGCGGGTGCGGTCATGCTGGGCAAGCTGAACATGGACGAATTCGCCATGGGGTCCAGCAATGAGACCAGTTGCTACGGCAACGTTATCAACCCATGGAAGGTGGACTCGCGCGATCTGACCCCCGGCGGTTCATCCGGTGGGTCTGCGACGGCCGTAGCGGCCGATCTGTGCCTTGCCGCCACCGGCACTGATACCGGCGGGTCGATCCGCCAGCCTGCCGCATTCACCGGCATTGTGGGCATCAAGCCGACCTATGGCCGTGTGTCGCGTTGGGGCATCGTGGCCTTTGCCTCATCCTTGGATCAGGCTGGCCCGATGACCAAATGCGTGCGCGATGCGGCGATTATGCTGGGCTGCATGGCGGGGCATGACCCGCTGGATTCCACCAGTGCCGACCTGCCCGTGCCGGATTTTGAGGCGGCCCTGACGGGCGACATCCGTGGCAAAAAGATCGGCATCCCGCGCGAATACCGCATGGATGGCATGCCGGATGAGATTGAGGCGCTGTGGCAGTCGGGCATTGCGATGATGAAAGATGCGGGGGCCCAGATTGTCGACATCACCCTGCCGCATACCAAATACGCGCTGCCCGCCTATTATGTCGTGGCCCCGGCTGAGGCGTCCAGCAACCTCGCCCGCTATGATGGTGTGCGCTATGGCCACCGCGCCAAACTCAGCGCTGGCGATGGCATTACGGAAATGTACGAGAAGACCCGTGCCGAAGGCTTTGGGCGCGAAGTGCAGCGGCGCATTATGATTGGCACCTATGTGCTGTCAGCCGGGTTCTATGACGCCTATTACAACCGTGCGCGGCGCGTGCGCGCGTTGATAAAGCGTGATTTTGAGACGGTCTTCGCGGATGGCATCGACGCCATTCTGACGCCTGCCACGCCATCCGCCGCTTTTGGTTTGGGCGAAATGGCCGATCTGGACCCGATCAAGATGTATCTGAACGATGTCTTTACTGTCACCGTCAACCTTGCTGGCCTGCCGGGTATCGCCGTGCCGGTGGGGCTGGACCGTTCAGGTTTGCCACTTGGTTTGCAGTTGATTGGCAGGCCGTGGGATGAGGAATCGTTGCTTAATCACGCCTATGTGCTGGAACGTGCCGCAGGCTTTGTGGCCAAACCCGATAAATGGTGGTAACGCGCCGATTGAATTTCCATTTGGTGACCCCATGATCCGCCTGTCCGCCCTTGTTTTGCTGACCGCCACGCTTGGCGCTTGTAACACTGCAGCTGTGCCCGAGTCTGGCCCCGGCGTGGGGTTTCAGGACTATGGCACCTATCTGCGCGAACGTGAGGCCGCGCTGAATACCGGCACACCCGCCCCTGCGGCCCCCGGCACGCCGCTGACGGCCATTGGTACCACTGCAGCCCCAGCAGCCAGCGGCTTTTCAACCGACCGCATCGGTGCTGCCATCAACGCGGCAGACGGCACGGCTGTTGGTGCGCCACTTTCCGGCACCCAACCCGGCGTTTATGTGGCCCCAGCAGTGCCGCAAACCGGCGCGCGCCCGCGTGGCGATGCACCTGCCGGCATCCAGCAGGAAAACGGTGAGGTCGCCCATACCGGGATTTCGGACGAACAGGATTTCAGCGCCGTGTCCGCCCGTGAGACGATTGAAAGCGATAAGGCCCGCATTGAACGCAACCGCGCGCAATACGAAAACGTGGCCCCCGCCGCGTTGCCCACACGCCCCGCAAATACCGGCCCGAATATCGTGGAATTTGCTCTGTCCACCACGCATGCGCCCGGCACAGCCGTGTATCGGCGGTCTGGTAGTGGCAGTTCAGATCGCGCCTGTGGCAAGTTCGCAAGTGCCGACCTTGCCCAGCAGGCGTTTCTGGAACGTGGCGGGCCGGACCGCGACCGTCTGGGTGTCGACCCGGATGGTGATGGCTATGCCTGCGGTTGGGATCCGCGTCCCTTCCGCACCGCATTGCAGTAACCATGCTGTCGCCGAATTTCGGCGAACGGCGCGGCGGTGTTTCGCCGGATATGGTGGTGCTGCATTATACCGGCATGGACAGCTGTGCAGCCGCCCATGCGCGGCTGTGCGATCCCTTGGCCGAGGTGTCGGCGCATTACCTGATTTCGGAACAGGGCGCTGTGATCCCACTGGTGGATGAAGACCAGCGTGCATGGCATGCAGGGGCCGGGTCTTGGGGCAATGTGACGGATGTAAACTCCCGTTCCATCGGTATTGAACTGGCGAATTCGGGCACGGAACCCTTTACGCATCGCCAGATTGTGGCGCTGGAGGCGTTACTGGCCGATGTGATGACGCGCTGGTCCATTTCGCCGGAGCGGGTGATTGCACACTCCGACATGGCCCCCGCCCGCAAGACCGACCCCGGCGCGCGGTTCGACTGGCACAGGCTGGCGCGGGCGGGCCTGTCGGTCTGGCCGACGGCGGTGGAACCACGCGACTTCACCACCATGGCGCGGTTGTTTGGCTATCGCGACGTGGACCCTGCCCTGATCCTGCATGCGTTCCGCCTGCGGTTCTGCCCATGGGCCACGGGGCCACAGGATGCCACGGATGCGGCCCTCATCACGGACCTTGCCCTGCGCTTTCCCGTTGACGCAATCGCCCCCACGGCGTAACCCAACATCGCGCGGATGGCTGGATGACCGCGTGGGTGGCAACACCTGCGAGGAAAGTCCGGGCTCCATGATGCAAGGGTGCCGGGTAATGCCCGGCGGGGGCAACCCCAGGGAAAGCGCCACAGAGAAGAGACTGCTTTACATGTAAGGCACAGGTGAAAAGGTGGGGTAAAAGCCCACCGCGGGTCTGGCAACAGAACCGGCAAGGCAAGCCCCACCCGGAGCAATGCCGAATAGGGGCCTCATGTGGGTAACCACAGGGACGCATCACCCCCGGGGCCCGGGTTGGCAGCTAGACCCCCTGGGTAACCACGGGGCCAGAGGAATGGTCATCCAAGAGGGGAAACCCTTGGGACAGAACCCGGCTTACAGGCCATCCGCGCAATTGAACAAAAGGGCCTCCGGCGGAGATAGTTCAGAACAGAGGAAGGTGCAGGGGCCAATTCTTTCGTCTTCCCCTGTTCTTAACTATCTCCGCCGGAGGCAGCTGCGCGTCAGCGCTCAAGAAACAACACGCCGCAGGCGTTCCGCATGATTACCGCGATAACCGCCCTTTGCGCCCGTTTCGCGGTTGACTCTGCCCGCCCCATGGGTAGAAGGCACAGTTCAAGATGATACCCGGGGGCCCTGCGCCCTTTCGGCTGCAGGAGCGACGACCATGGCAAAACCCGCCACCATCAAAATCCGCCTGAATTCGACCGCAGGCACCGGGCACTTTTATGTGACCAAAAAGAACGCACGCACAATGACCGAAAAGATGACGGCGCGGAAATATG
>JANNBG010000080.1:0-5654 GCA_031385205.1 Rhodobacterales bacterium | reverse complement strand
CCACCGCCGCCGCCCGCACTCCACGCTGCGCCCGCACTGCCCAGACTGATCAGGGCGCTCAACATCAACACAGATCGAAAGGGACGGTTCATGTGAGACTCCTTGTAACCATGTGTTCGAGCGTACGAATGAAAGTGACATGAAAAGGGCCCAGCAGAGGCCCTTACCTGAGGCGCAAAGGGCGGAACATGACATCACCTTCACGGCGGGCGTTTATCTTTGGCACGGGTGCGCTTGCGCTGTCGGCCTGTGCCAACGGCATTGGCGGCAGTGGGGCGGGCAAGATTGATGCGCGGGTCAGTGCGACACGTGACTTCCTGTACCAGAACTATCCGGGCACGCGTGACCTTGCCGCCCGCGCGGCAGGTGTGCTGTTCATGCCGCTGATCACCGAGGCGGGCTTTGGCTTTGGCGGGGCTTACGGGCGCGGGGCGTTGCAGATCCGCGAGGTGACGGTGGATTACTATGCGGCGGCCAAGGCAACCGTGGGCCTGCAGATCGGCGCACAGCAATATGCGCATGCGTTGTTTTTCATGACAGAACAGGCGCTGAACGACTTTCGCCGGGGTGCGGGCTGGGCGGTGGGCGCGGATGTGCGCTATGCCACGCCCGAACAGGGGGCGAGCATCGGCAAGGATACGACGGAACTGTCACCCGTGGTGGCCTTGGTGTTCGGCCAGCAGGGCCTGATTGCGGGGGCGACGCTGGGCGGGGTGAAATATACGCGGATCATTCCCTGAAGGGGGGCCTCCTCCGCCCTGACGGGCGACGTCGGGATGGTGCGTGTTCTGCAAGGGTGGGTTTGCTGCCGATGCAGACTGCGTATTTGTGCAAACAGAAAACTTGCTTTTGGGCTTGTGACGGGCAGGCCACCTGCCTAACCCTGTCGGCATGACAAACACCCTTTCCGACGATGCCGTCGCCCGCCGCAACGTGGCCGTCCTTGTGGCGGCGCAAGCCATCATGGGCGCGCAACTGCCGATGATGTTTACGGTCGCGGGTCTGGCAGGTGGCAGTCTGGCCCCCAACCCGTGTTTTGCTACTCTGCCGATCACCGCCATGGTGCTGGGGTCGATGCTGGCGGCCAATCCGCTGTCGGCGTTCATGGCGAAACGGGGGCGCCGGGCGGGGTTTGTGCTGGGCACGGCGGGTGGTGCAACAGGGGCCACCATTTCGGCCTGGGGGCTGTATACGCAGAACTTCTGGTTCTTTGTGCTGGGTGCGTTGTTTACCGGCATCTACATGTCGGCCCAAGGGTTTTTCCGTTTTGCGGCCACCGATGCCGCGTCGGATGCGTTTCGGCCCAAGGCGATTTCCTATGTCATGGCGGGCGGGTTGCTATCGGCAGTCGTCGGCCCGCAACTGGTGAAGGTACGGCGGAGGCGATGGTCATCCCCTTTCTTGGCACCTACCTTACGGTGATCGCGTTGAACGCCGTCGGTGTGTTCCTGTTTGTCTTTCTACATGCCCCGGCCCCCATCGCAAGCGGCAGTACCAGTGGCCCTGCCCGCACCCGGATGGAACTGCTGGCGACCCCGCGCATCGCGGTGGCAGTGATTTGCGCGACGGTCAGTTATGCGTTGATGAACCTGATGATGACCTCGTCGCCCATCGCCGTTGTGGGCTGCGGCTTTACCTCGGGCAATGCGGCGGATGTGGTGATGGCGCATGTGTTGGCCATGTATGCGCCCAGCTTTTTCACCGGACATCTGATTGCGCGGTTCGGGGCGGAGCGCATTGTCGGCGTGGGTCTGGCCATTCTGGTGGCATCGGGGGCCGTGGCCTTGGCGGGGGTGGATTTGTTCAACTTCTTCGGGGCTTTGATCCTGCTGGGCCTGGGCTGGAACTTCGGCTTCATCGGGGCCACAGCGATGCTGACGGCGAGCCATACGCCCGCCGAACGCGGGCGCATGCAGGGGATGAATGATTTCATCGTGTTCGGCGGGGTGACACTGGCCAGTGTGTCATCGGGCGGGTTGATGAACTGTTCCGGCGGGACGATCGTGGAAGGCTGGGACGCAGTCATCATGGCGATGATCCCGTTTCTGGTGCTGGCGGCAGGATCGCTGGTCTGGCTGGCGGTCAGAAGACGGCGCTTGGCCTAAAGACTTCGCGCACAGGTTGTGCTATCATGCCGGCATTGACGCCAAAGGAGTTCCCCCATGCGCATTGCCTCGTTCAACGTGGAAAACCTGTTCGAACGCGCCCGCATCATGAACCTTGACACATGGGAGGAGGGTCGTCCCGTGCTGGACCGCGTGACCGCACTGACCAACCTGTTGGAGCAGCCTGTCTATACCGCCGCCGACAAGACCCGCATTCTGCAACTGCTGACCGATCTTGGCCTGCGCGATACCGACACCAGCCCCTATGTGACCCTGAAACGCAATCGCGGGGCCCTGCTGACACGCCGCCGCGATGGCCGGGTCGAGGTAACGGCAAATGGGCGGGGCGACTGGATCGGCTGGGTCGAATTGCGCCGTGGTCCGGTCAATGCGGTGGCGATGCTGAACACCGGCCGGGTGATCCGCGATGTGAACGCCGATATTCTGGGGGTGGTCGAGGCGGAAGACCGCGTGGCGCTGCAACGGTTCAGCGCCGAGGTCATCTCCATGGTGGGCGGTGCGCCCTACCCGCGCATCATGCTGATCGACGGCAATGATCTGCGCGGGATCGACGTGGGGTTGATGGTCAGGGATGGCTATAGCATCGGGGCGATGCGCAGCCATGTGCATGATGGGCCAACGGCTGCGCCGACCTTCAGCCGGGATTGCCCGGAATACGCGGTGACCTGCCCGGATGGCACGGTGATCTGGGTGCTGGTGAACCATTTCAAAAGCAAGGGCTATGGTGATGCCGGGGCAAATAACCGGCGCAGAAAGGCACAGGCTACGGCGGTTGCGGGCTTTTATGCGCGGTTGCGCGGCGAAGGTTTTGACAATGTGGTGGTGCTGGGCGATTTGAACGACACACCGGGCAGTGACCCTTTATCGCCCCTGATGGCCACCGATTTGCGCGATGTGTCGACGCATCCCGGCTTTGACACGGGCGGGTTTCAGGGACGTGGCACCTATGGTTTGGGCAATGACGGCGACAAGATCGACTATATCCTGCTGTCGCCCGCCCTGTTTGCGCGCATCACGGCCGCAGGCATCTTTCGCAAAGGGGCATGGCCGGGGTCGCGCCCGGCCCGGTGGGAGGTCTATCCGGAACTGCAGCGTGAGGTGCAGGCCGCGTCAGATCACCACGCCATCTGGGTGGATCTGTAGGATGGGCAATCTGCCCATCGCGCCGGGGTGATGGGCAGATTGCCCATCCTACCCGATGAACGCCTGCCACAATAAACGCCCGCGTTTTGCAGCTTCGCTTAACCCCATGCGACCCTCGGCCACCGCCATCGGATCACGCACCACCTGTGCAAGCAGCCCTTGCGTCTGCCATCCTGCCAGCAGGGCGGGTGCCCCTGCCCCCAGCACCTTGCGCGCGGGCAGGACTTGTGCCAACCGGTCCAACCCCCGTTGCGCAAGGGCCCGTACCGCCTCTGGCCGCCCGTCCACCAGAGGCACGCGGCCCCGCGCCTCCAACTCCGGTACCGCCTGCAGGTAATTTGCCAGCGCCAATGCCCAGCCCACGCCGCGTGCCACGGCATCACCTGCATCCGGTGCACCCAAGGCGCGGGCCGCCACCCACATCAGCCCTGCTCCCGTCTGCTCCAGATACCCATCCATCGCTTCCTGATCCGCATGCGCAATCCGCCCCACATCCCACAGGCGCGCCGTAACCAGCCGGTCCATCACATCCACCGGCAGGCGGTCCCTGATATCAAACAACGGCCCCGCCACCTCGTGGCTGCGGCGTGGCCCCTCCAGCACATCCCGCCAGAACTGCAGGCGCATTTCCGCAATCAGCGGCTCTGACGTCACCCAAGGGGCGCGCGCCACCTCCAGGTTCCATGCATAGATCACAAACAACCGCGCCCGCACAGCCACCGGGGCCGCCATCACCGCCGCAAAGCGGTCCGGATCACCGCGTTGCACCAATGCGGCACAGGCGTCGATGGTCATGCAGGTGTGCCCACATCACGGATCAGCTTCCACTGGATCGCATCCAGCAGTGCCTCGAACGACGCATCCACAAGGTTGGCTGACACCCCCACCGTAGACCAGCGCCGCCCCAGCGCATCCTCACTGTCAATAATCACCCGCGTCACCGCCTCCGTCCCGCCTTGGGTGATGCGCACCTTGAAATCCACCAGCCGCAGATCATCAATCACCGCCTGATATGGCCCCAGGTCTTTCGCCAACGCCTTGGCCAAAGCGTTCACCGGGCCCCGGTCCGTACCCTCCTCATCCATGCTCTCGCTCACCGACAGCATCTTCTGGTCGCCGATCTTCACCACCACCACCGCCTCTGACAGGCTGATCATGTGGTTGTATTTATTCTTCCGCCGCTCCACCGTAACGCGGTAACGTTTGACCTCGAAAAATACTGGCAGCAGTCCCAGTTCCGCACGGGCCACCAATTCAAAACTGGCCTGCGCCCCGTCATAGGCATAGCCGTGATCCTCTCGCTCCTTCACAATCTCCAAGATCCGCCCCAGACGCGAATCTTTTGGGTCCACCACAATCCCCGCAGCCGCCAATCTGGCGCGGAGGTTGGATTGACCGGCTTGATTGCTCATCGGAATAACGCGTTCATTGCCGATCAGGTCAGGCGGGACGTGTTCATAGGTGGCAGGATCTTTCAGAATTGCGCTCGCGTGCAGACCCGCCTTATGGGCAAAGGCAGATGCCCCAACATAGGGGGCAGCGCGCAGGGGGACGCGGTTGAGAATATCATCCAAGGTGCGGCTGATCTTGAGAAGCGATGTCAAAGCCTGCGAAGATACTCCGGTTTCAAAACGCTCCTTGTAGGGCGTTTTCAGCAAAAGGGTCGGGATGACCGTCACCAGATTTGCATTGCCACAGCGTTCGCCCAGACCGTTTAGCGTGCCCTGTATTTGGCGCGCACCCGCATCGACGGCCGCAAGGCTGCAGGCCACCGCGTTGCCGGTATCGTCGTGGCAATGGATGCCCAAGCGGTCACCGGGGATGCCGGACGCGATCACCTCGGCGGTCACACGGCCTACCTCGGCGGGAAGGGTGCCGCCGTTGGTGTCACACAGGACGACCCACCTTGCCCCCGCATCAAGGGCGGCGCGCAAGCAGGATAGGGCGTATTGGGGGTTGGCGCGGTAGCCGTCAAAGAAATGCTCGGCGTCCAGCAGGGCCTCACGGCCTTTTGCGACGACATGGGCGATGCTGTCGGCGATGGCCTGGCGGTTTTCGTCGAGGGTGACGCCGAGGGCGGTGATGACGTGGAAGTCGTGGGCTTTGCCGACAAGGCAGACAGCCGGGGTGGCGGCATCGAGGACGCCTGCCAGAACGTCGTCATTGGCGGCGGACCGGCCGACCCGTTTGGTCATGCCAAAGGCCGTCATGGTGGCGCGGGTTTTGGGAGCGGTGGTAAAGAATTCGGAATCGGTCGGGTTGGCACCTGGCCAGCCGCCTTCGATGTAGTCCAGCCCAAGGTCGTCCAGCGCGTGTGCGATCTGGATTTTCTCGGCCGTCGAGAATTGCACGCCCTGGGTTTGCTGGCCGTCCCGCAGGGTGGTG
>JANNBG010000075.1:0-10044 GCA_031385205.1 Rhodobacterales bacterium | reverse complement strand
CAGGTGTCGATGTCCTTGATCGTGGTGGTTTCGGCTGCAGCCACCAGCATCACGCAATCCACCTTGTTCATGAAGGCCATGGCATCATCGCTGACCAGCATGGGCGGCATGTCAAAGATAGTGATGTCAGGGGCATAGTCGGCGTCGATCCCGGCCAGAAGACCGGCAATAGTGCTGCGCTGTAACAACTCGGCCGGGTTGCGCCAGGCAGTGGGGGTGGTCGCAATGGCAAGGTTGGGGCCATAGCGCAGCGCCACATCGGCAAAGCGGGCACGGCCTTCGAGCACATCGGCAAAGCCTTGGGCTTCCGAAATGCCCAGCATCCCGGCAAGGGCGGGACGGCGCAGATCAACCTCGGCGAGGATGGCCTTGGTTTCGGGCTGCCGGGCCAGGCTCATGGCGAGGTTCAGCGCGATGGTGCTTTTGCCGCAGCCGGGACCGGGTGAGGTGATGGCGATACGCTTCCAGCCATTGATGCGCATCTGCTGCAACAGGCGGGTGCGCAGGACATCAAAATCCACCGCATCACGTCCGCCTTTGGCGGCGACAATGCGGCGGCGCTCCAACAAAACGGGATCGACGGTCAAGGGGCGCAGGGCGGCCCATGCGGCGGCACGCGTGGCGGGGTCAATCGCCGCAGTGTCCAGCCCTTGCGGGATGACAGCGGCGGCGGGCAGCGGTTCAACGGGCGCACCCGCAGTCAGGGTGCCGCGTTCGGCTCGGGCCTTGGCGATGGCGGATTGGATCTTTTCCATGGAGCGCCTCCTACAAAACTGCTGCGGCGGGATCGATGCCGAGCAACCGGCTGAAACGGGGCATGACATTCTGCAGCAGCAAATCCAAGGGGGTCACATAGGTATGCACGGCCCACAGCCCTGCCGGAATGCCGATCAGCACGATGGCAAAAGCAAAGCCGATCAACCCGCGGCGGCGGCGGATTTCCCACCGGGTGCGCAGATAGGGCAAGGTGGCAAAGGGCGTGATGCCAAGACCGGCCACCAGATCGGCAGGGCGGCGGATGCCGGCCTTCAGCACTTCGATCAACAAGACCAGCCCGACACCAAAGACAAGGCCCGCGCCAACGCCGCCTGCCGCGATCAGCAGCCGGTTGGGACGGGCAGGTTCACGCGGGGCAATGGCCTGTTCGATGACGGTGATGCGCTGGCCCTTGGACAACGCCTCGATCATGTCACCGGTTTCAGCGCGGGCCTTGTTCTGTACCGCCAGATCATATTGCGCGCGCAGATTGGCATAATCGCGTTCCATGGTGTCCAGCGTGATGGCATTGCCGGGTGTGGCCTCGATCGACTGCTGCAAGGCCGCCATGGTGGCCGCAATCTGGGTTTTCTGATCGGTCATATAGGCAAGCTGCCCGTCCAGATCGGCCAGTTGAATGTCATAGGCGGAAAGCTCGCGCCCGTCTTCGGCCACGGCAGAACCAGTGGTCTGGGCGGCGACGATCTTTTCCAGCCCGGCAATCTGCGCCTGCAGCAGCTTGATCTTGGGGTTCTGTGGTGACAGCACAGCCAGTTGGCGCGATAGCTCATCCTGCAAGGCCTGCAGATCGCGCTGTTCGGGGGTCTGGGCGGCGGTGCCAAGATCGGTACGCCCGGTGGCACTGTGCAACAGGACCAGTCGGTCGCGCCTGTCACGCAGTTCGGATTCGTCGCGGGTGATCTGCAACAGACGTTCCTGTTCAACCGCCTGCTGATTGCGCCGGAATTCCAGACTGTCAGGCAGGGCTTCCTGGTTCTTTTCCTTGAACGCAAGAATTGTGGCCCCGCTCTGCACGAGATTTTGATCAAGACGCTGCACTTCCTGTTCAAAGAAATCCAGGGTCTGGCGCGCCACATTGGTGCGCATGGCCACATCTTCCGTCAGGATCAAAGTCACCACTTCATTGGCGACCAAGGCCGCCAGTGCCGCCGTAGGCGCTTCAAAACTTACGGTGACCAAAGTGGCCTGAACCGGACCGCGCGGCTGCACGCCACCCGTCGTGACAATCGCAATCCGTTTACGCAAATCCTCGACGATATCATCCGCCGACATCATCTTGGCCACATCGCCCGGGGCAAGGGTATAGATCTGCAACCGGTTCGCCATCTCGATCAGCGTATCGCGTGTCAGAATCCGTTGCTGGATGATCTGCAACTGCTCGAAAGCCTCGGTCCGCACAGTTGAGGCGGCCAGCTCATCCGGGATCTGTTGGGATTCCACCACCAGCCGCGCTTCGGCCAGATAGACCGTCGGCAACAGCCGCGCCACCGTGACCCCCAAGACCGAACAGGCCAGCAGCACCAGCACAAACCAGTGGATGCGCCGCAGGAACCGCGAGATATAAAAGCTGATATCCATGGCTAACTCACCTTATGCGGCTGGCTGGAGCGAAACTCCGATGACGGTGCAACACAGGTTCCCGCCGCAAAGAACACCCCATCGTCCAGTACCTGCTGCACTGTCAGACGGTTGACCTGGGTCTGGTCATTGATGAAGGCATAGACCAGCGCCAGATCGCACAGCTGGTTCACCAAGCGTGGCACGCCGCCCGTCACCTCGTGGATCAGATCCGCCGCCGACACCAGAAAGATCTCTTGCGTCGCCCCCGCCACCTGTAACCGGTGCCGGATATAGGCGCGCACTGTGGGCGCATCCATTGCCCCCAGATGAAAGGCCGATGACACCCGCTGCGCGAATTGCAACAGGTCAGGCCTGCGGATCATGTCGCGCAATTCGGGCTGACCTACCAGCACCAGTTGCAACAGCTCGTCCTTGCCCGCATTGATGTTGGTGAACATGCGCAGCTCTTCCAGGCTTTCACGGCTCAGGTTCTGCGCCTCGTCAAAGATCAGGATCACCCGGCGCCCCGCCGCATATTCAGCAATGAGGTAAGCCTGAAACCGGCCGAACAGGTCGACATAAGTGTCTTGCGGGGCCGCCGGTTGCGCCAGCGCCAACAGCACCCAGCGCAGCAACTCGCCCCGGTCGCCATGCGCGTTGGCGATCAGCCCCACCCGCACGTCATCACCCACCGTTTTCAGCAGGTGATGCAGCAGCGTCGTCTTGCCCGCCCCCACCTCACCGGTGATAAGTGTGATCGGGGCCCGCGTCAGCAGCCCGTATTCCAGCATCGCATAGGCGCGCTGATGCGACGGCGACCAATAGATGAACGCAGGGTCCGGCACGAGCGAGAACGGCCGCTCGGTCAGACCAAACGTGCTGGTATAGATATCGAGCGTGCTGGCCATGGTCATCTTATCAAACGCATCCGATCCGGGGTCTGCCGCATCATATGGGCGAGAATTTGACGATGTGCAAAGATGTCGCCCCAAAACAGGGATAAAAGCACGCGTGATGCTGCGCTGCAGATACAACGGGGCGCCCGCACCGGCAAGCACCACTGCACCGGTTTGCGCGAATCGTTTAGCCTGAAAATCACCACGGAGAACGTCTTACGGGAAGGTTAATAAAGCATTGCAACCAACGCGTGTAGCCTTCAGGGCACAGACCTGAAACAATGGTCACGTATAATATTCTTTTTACAAACTATATGGTTAAACAGCCTGACTTGATCGGTGACTGCGTAAAATCCGTTGTTGGTATGGTGAAAACCGTGTAACCAAAAGGCTAGTCGACAGGGGTTCTGGATAACCTCTGATGTGGTGTTCAAATGGGTGCCAGGATGCTTTTTACATGCATCGACAAGATAAACCAGAAGGGTATTGCTGCGGTTTTTGCTGCATTGCAGTAATTTTATCAAAATGGACAAAAGATCATGACGGCCCATTATCCGCCCCGTTCCGACCCCGCCACACGCGCCGACGCCATCAGCTTCGCCCATGCCGATAGCGATCATATCCGTCGGTCAACCGGCCTCTATCGCGCGGTCGTCAAGCGCGGTTTTGATATCAGCCTCGTGCTGATGGCGGCCCCGATTGTGCTGACGGTGATTGGCGCGCTGGCCCTTTTGGTGGCCTTTGACGGCGGCCGGTCGTTTTATTCGCAAGACCGCGTCGGGCGGGGGGGGCGCATCTATACGATGTGGAAGCTGCGCTCCATGGTGCCGGATGCCGAGGCCAAGCTTGAGGCCCATCTTGCCGTTGATCCCGCGGCACGTGCCGAATGGGATGCAACCCAGAAACTGAAGGCCGACCCGCGCACCACGCGCTTTGGCCGCCTGATCCGGAAATGTTCGATGGATGAACTCCCACAACTCTGGAATGTGCTGATCGGCGACATGAGCCTGGTCGGGCCGCGCCCGATGATGCCCAATCAGCAAGATCTGTATCCCGGCCGGGCCTATTACCGCCTGCGTCCTGGCATCACCGGGCCATGGCAAGTGTCGGCGCGCAATGACAGCACCTTCGCGGATCGTGCGCGGTTTGACACGGATTACGACCGGACCCTGTCATTGCGCGGCGATATCAGCCTGCTGGCGGCAACGGTGCATGTCGTGCTGCGCGGCACCGGGCACTGACCCCCCCATCACACGCCACAATCACCCGCCACGATCATCACACGATAGTGCAACCAATCCGGGTCATGATAATGTCAAAATGGCAATGTCATTTTATCAGACCACTCACAGGATCAACCACCATGCGCCCGTTCCTTGCCATCCTGATGCTGGTGTCCACGCTTGCCTTGGCGGGTTGCGAAAGCGCGGAAGAAAAGGCCGCGCGCTATTTCCAGTCCGGCATGCAACTGCTGCAGGCCGGTGACGAGGACCGTGCGCTGGTCGAGTTTCGCAATGTGTTCAAATACAATGGCTTTCACAAAGAGGCCCGCAAGACCTATGCCGATGTGCAACTGCGGCGCGGCGAAGAGCGCGAGGCCTATAGCCAGTATCTGCGCCTGATCGAACAATACCCCGACACGCCCGATGTGCGCCAGATCCTGGCCGAGCTTGCCATTCGCCGGGGCGACTGGGCCGAGGCCGAACGCCATGGGTTGGAGGCGGTCCGCCTGGCCCCCGATCAGCCCCGCAGCCAGGCGCTGAAAATCGCGCTGGATTACCGCGCTGCGGTTCTGGCCAAGGATGAAGCCGCACGCAAGACGGCAGCGGATGCCGCCGCAACGCTGCTGACAACCCTGCCCGATAATATGGTGCTGCGCCGTGTACTCATTGATCAACTGGCCTCCGGCCCCGATCCGATGGCGGCGATGCCAATCATCGACGCGGCCTTGGCGCAGGACCCCAAGGCCATCGAATTCCACATGCTGAAAATAAAGCTGCTGGCCCAATCCGAAGATGTGCCCGGCATGGGCGCGCAGCTGAAAACCATGTTCGCCCTGTTTCCGGAAAACGATCAGGTCAAGACTGCCCTGATCGGCTGGTATCTGGCGCAAAAGGACATCGCCGGGGCCGAGGCCTTTCTGCGCCAGATCGCAGGCGCGGACACCACCGCTCCCGACGGTCATCTGGCAGTGATCCAGTTGTTGCAGGCAACCGGCACCCCGGCGGCGGTGCGTGCGGAACTTGACCGCCTGCGGGCCGCCAACGAAGGCACCCCCAATGCCGAACTTTATGCCGCATTGATCGCCACGGTGGATTTCGAGGCGGGCAACACCGCCGAGGCGATTTTGGCCGTTGAGACCCTGCTCAAGACGGCAGAACCCTCGGACCAGACCCGCCGCATCAAGATCATGCTGGCGCGCATGCATGACGTGACGCAAAACCGGGTCGGCGCGCGCGCCCTTGTCGAAGAAATTCTGGCCGAAGATGCCACCAACGTCGATGCGCTGAAACTGCGGGCAGGCTGGTTCATCGATGAGGATAAACCCGGCGAGGCGATTGTCGATCTGCGCACCGCCCTCAGCCAGAACCCGCGTGATGCGATGGTGCTGACCCTGATGGCTGCGGCCCATGAACGTGATGGCAGCCTTGATCTTGCCGGCGAACGGCTGGCGGCAGCGGTCGAGGTGTCAGGCTCCGGTGCGGACGAATCGCTGCGCTATGCCCAGTTCCTGTTGCGCCAGAACCGCCCACAGGTGGCCGAGGCCGTACTGGTGGATGCGCGCCGCGTCAGCCCGGGCAACCCGCAAATCCTGAGAGCCCTGGCAGACCAATATCTGCGCAGACGTGACTGGCCGCGCGCGCAAGAGGTGATCGATAGCCTGCGCGCCATTGACCTGCCCGAAACCCGGCAGGCGGCACAGGCGATGCAGGCCGCCCTGCTGCTGGGGCAGGACAAAACTGCGGAAAGCCTCGCCTTTCTGGAACAGCGCATCGGCGCAGGTGATCTGTCGGCGGTGGCCACGCTGGTGCAGACCCAGATCCGGTCGGGCAAGGTGGCCGAAGCGCGGGTGACATTGGACGCGGCGCTTGTGAAAACACCGGACGACGCCAACCTGCACCTGCTGAGCGCCAGCCTGAGCGCGGTTGAGGGTGACTTGCCAAAGGCCGAGGCGGGCTACCGCGCGCTGATCGCGGCAGAACCGGGGGTCGAGGTGCCGGTACGCCTGCTCTACGGCGTGCTCACCTCATCCGGGCGCGCCGAGGAGGCAACCGCCGTGCTGGACGCGGGCATTGCCGCGATTCCGACTTCGGGCACCTTGCTGTGGATGAAGGCGGGCGAACGCGAACGCGCGGGCGACATCGACGGGGCCATCGCGATCTATGACGATCTTTATGCCCGCGACAGCAGCAGTGTGGTCGTGGCCAACAATCTGGCCAGCCTCATCACCACGCATAAATCCGATGCCGCCAGCCTGGAACGCGCCTTTGCCGTGGCGCGCCGGTTGCGCGGGTCGGATGTGCCCGCCTTTCAGGATACTTATGGCTGGATCGCATACCGCCGTGGCAATCTGGACGAAGCCCTGACCAATCTGGAGCCCGCCGCCAAGGGCCTGCCCGACGATGCGATGGCACAGTTTCACCTTGGCATGGCCTATGCCGCCCTCGGGCGCAAAGACGACGCCATCACACAGCTTGGCGTTGCTCTTGGTGTGGCGGGTGACAGCCCCCTGCCCCAGTTCGACATCGCCCGCGCCGCGATTGAAACGCTGAAGGCGGGCGGCACAGTGCCCGTGACCACCGCAGCAGACAACTGACCGCATGTTGCAGCCCCGCCCCTACTGCCCATCCGTATAACCTGCGCGGTGGTTTGATCTTTCAGATTATCCACAGCCGCGATAGTTTGTCCATAACGGGCCCGCAAGCCTGACAAGCGCCCACAAGGATACCACATGACACCCACCCTTCGCGCCATCTGGCTTGGCCTGCTGCTTGCCCTGACCGGCCTGATCCCCACCGCAACCCTTGCGCAGGACGGTTATCGCATCGGCAAGGGCGATACCCTGCGGATCGAGGTGTTAGAGGATGCCGGGCTCAATCGCACGGTTCTTGTGGCCCCCGACGGGCGCATCAGCATGCCATTGGCGGGCAGCATCCGTGCGGCAGGGCAATCGGTGGAACAGGTGCAGGCGGCCATCAGTGCCGCCCTTGCCAGCAACTTTGCCGCCGCACCCAACGTCTTTGTGTCGGTCGAACGGCTGGCCGAGCGCAGGCCCAGCACGGCTGCCCCCACCGGCCCGGCGGCCCCCGATACCATCGCCGTCTATGTGATGGGCGAGGCGGCCAAGGCGGGCCGTCTGGATGTGGAACGTGGCACGACTGTCTTGCAACTGTTTGCCCAGATGGGCGGGTTTTCCAAATTCGCCGCCACCAAGCGCATCCAGTTACGCCGCATGGAAGACGGGGCCGAGAAAATATACGGCTTCAACTATGACCAGATCGAGGCGGGCAGTGCCGCAGGCAATACCACCCTGCGCGAAGGCGATGTGCTGGTCGTCCCGCAGCGCAAACTGTTCGAGTAAGGCGTGCCACGCCTGCGCCCCTTCTCCCGGGTAATGCTTGGCGCGGGGCTGACCCTGCTGCCGCTCTTGGTCTTTGCCCAGGATGATGCGGGTGGCTTGCGCATGACACTCGACCTGTCGCAGCGCTTTGAGACGTCTGATAATCTGGCCCTTGATCCCACCAGTGCCGGGCGCACCACGCAGGCCACCACCAACCTGTCCTTTGGCCTGATGTCGGAAACCCGCACCCAGCGGCTGGCCGTTGATGTGTCAGGCGCCCTGCGTTTTGCCGATGGCCCCGGCACCTCCAGCAATGGCTTTACCGACCCGCAATTTGGCCTCAGCTATACCCGCACCGCGGCCACTGCGCGCCTGTCGTTCAACGCGAGCCTGCGCGAGGATGATCTGGAATTTCTGCGCCCGCTGGAGGATTTCCTGAACCCCGATGGCAGCATTGATCTGCCCGACGATCTGGCCGATCTGACAGGCACCGGCACCCGGCGCAATACCAGCGCCGATCTGGCGCTGAACTGGGGCGACGGCGGCCCCTTGGGGTTCGGGATTTCCGCCGGGATCAATGACCTCAATTATATCCAAAGCAGTGCCGGGTTGATCGACAGCAGGCGCACCACACTGGGGGCCAATGTGAAATTGCGTCTGGACCCCGCCACCGACCTGTCACTGGGCCTGCGCCAGTCGCATTTCACCGATGACGCCGGCGATGACAGCGATACGCTGGGCTTTGATGCCGCCATCACCCGTGCCCGCCCGAACGGCAGCATCAGTGCCACGTTCCTCGCCGAAGACAGTGGCGATGGCACCCGCTTGGGCCTCAGCTTCGGGCGCAGCCTCGATCTGCCGCGCGGCTCCCTATCGGCCACGCTGGGGGTCGGGCGCAGTGCGGCGGGCAAGACCTATGCCACGGGCAACCTCGCCCTGCGCCAGGATCTGCCACGCGGCCAGTTCACCGCCAGCCTGCAGCGCGGCTTCAGTGCCGGGTCCAATGACAGCGAAACCGTCGTCACCAGCCTTGCCTTGGCCTATAACCAGTCGCTGACCCCCCTCACCTCCTTCGGTGTCACCCTGCGCCATGGTGACAGCACCCAGACCGTCACCGGCATCAGCACCCGCAACACCGCACTCAGCGCCAGCATCACCCATGCCCTGACCGAAGACTGGGGCCTGACCGCTGGGTATACGCAATCCTTCCGTGATGAGGACGGCGTGGGAAATGCCAGTTCCGGCACGGCTTTCCTGACGCTGGACCGCGATTTCTCGCTGCGGTTCTGAAGCCACCTGCTATGCTTTCGGGACCATCCGAATCGTGCAAAACGCGCGTGATTTCAGGGGGTCACGCATCGGGCGGGCTGTTTTCGTGCACCGGTTGTGTTGCAGAGTCATTTTGCAAACACCGGTTGCGCGCCTCACAGGTGTGCCGGTAATAACACGGGGGAAATTACATGCCGGGCATTCTGAATACCGAAGGCGCTACCATCAGCGCCACCGTCGCCGCGTTCGAGGATTACGACACAATCCGCTATTCGGCGGATTTTCCCGATGAGCCCGTGTCCCTGATCATCACCAATGCAGGTACGCTCAATCTGGCGGACGAGCTTGGCACCGTGGCAGCCTCCCTGACCACCTCCAGTGCCGGGAACAACGTCACGCTGGGGGCCGGGAACGATACGGTCACCGGTGGCTCAGGCAGCGATACCCTGACGGGCGGTGATGGGGATGACAGCCTGTCCGGTGGCGGCGGGGCCGATACGCTGAATGGCGGGGCAGGCAATGACCGCCTGACCGATTTCAGCGGAACAAATGCCCTTTTTGGCGGGGCTGGCGATGATTTCATCACCTATGGTGTCTCGACCGGCCTGATCGACGGCGGCGCCGATCGCGACATCATGACGGGCATCGCCAACCTGACCGGCCTGACCATCAGCAATGTCGAAGTGTTTGAAACCAACGGCTCCACCATCACGGCGACCGTGGCGCAGTTTGAAGGCTTTGATACGATCACTGTGGGCGATAATGCGATCTATGACGATGTGGACGTATCCCTCGTCCTCTCCGGTGCAGGCGCGCTTGATCTGACCAGCGAGCTGGGCTTGCGCGCCGTCAACATCACCACCTCCGCCGCGGGCAATACTGTCACGCTGGGGGCCAATGATGATACCGTCACGGGTGGTGCGGGCAATGACAGCATCACCGCTGGCGCTGGCGCGGATAACCTGACCGGCGGCAGCGGCA
>JANNBG010000045.1:0-5202 GCA_031385205.1 Rhodobacterales bacterium | reverse complement strand
AGCAGGTAGATTGGTTTGCGGTGCAGGCCGATTTGCGCCCAGGTCAGCACTTCGAAGAATTCATCGAGCGATCCGGCCCCACCGGGCAGCACGACGATGGCATCGCAGTTTATGAACATGACCTTTTTGCGTTCGTGCATGTCTTCGGTGATAACGAAAGTGGACAGGTCGCGTTTGCCGACCTCCATCTGCAACAAATGCACGGGGATGACGCCAAAGGTGGCACCGCCTGCGGCCTGTGCGGAACGGGCGACGTCGCCCATCAGGCCGACATCGCCTGCACCGTAGACGAGCCGCCAGCGGTTGGCAGCAAGCATGGTGCCCGTATCACGCGCGGCCTGGACATAGGCGGGATGGCTGCCGGAACGTGACCCGCAAAAGACACAGACGGAATGAAGCAGGGGCATGAGGCGGGTGACCTTTGGAAAAGGGTTGCGTCAGGGTCTGATATCGGGGTTGTCTTGGATGTGGCAAGATGCTCCACGTAAAGGAGCACGGTGCGGGGGAATGACAATGGCTGCGATGAGTGCGGGGGCACGGGTGCTGGTGGTGCTGCTGGGGGGCAGCGTTGTGGGCGGGCTGGGCTTTGTGGTGTGGCAGAGGTCGCATCCGGCGGTGGTGACGCCGGTGGCCGAGGTTGCAGCGGAGCCGGTGGTGGAGGCAGTGGCAGCACCTGTGACGGAGGCGGCCGTTGAGCCTGCGCCCGCAGTCGCGCCAGCGGCAGAGGTTGCGGTTGAACCTGCGGCAGAACGGGAAGCCGTTGTGGTGGCGGACCCGGTGCCCCCGGCGTTGGACGTGGTGCGGGTGGACCCGGATGGGGCCACGCTGATCGCGGGCAAGGCAGGGCCAAATGCGCGGGTATCCTTGCGGTTGGACGGCATAGAGGAATCGGTGACGCAGGCGGATTCGGATGGTAATTTCGTGGCGCAGTTCACGTTGCAGGCAAATCCCAGCCCCCGGATGCTGACGGTGGCGGTATTGCTGGATGAAGGTGGGGAAGTGCCGGGTGGGGCGGCGGTGGCGATTGCGCCGGTTGCGGCACCGGATGTGGTGGCTGTGGCTGAACCTGCAGCCCCGGCAGCGATCATGGTGACGCCAGATGCGGTGACGATTGTGCAGGAGGCCGTTCCTGCGGCACCTGAACTGGCAACGAATGTCACGGTGGATACGATTGCCTATGCGCCGGATGGGGCGGTGATGTTGTCGGGCCGGGGGCAAGCGGCGGCGTCCGTGCGGGTGTATCTGGAAAACGCGCCGGTGATGGATGCGCCTGTAGGGGCGGATGGGAAGTGGGCGGTGACCCTGCCGGATACGGCGCCGGGGGTCTATACCTTGCGGGTGGATCAGGTGGCGGCGGATGGCCGCGTGACATCGCGGTTTGAGACACCGTTCAAGCGGGAAACGCTGGCGGCGCTTGCTGCTGCTGCGGGGCAGGCGGCCCCGGCGACCCCGGCGGCACTGTCCGAACCTGCGCCGGTGGTGGTGGCCGCGGCAGAGCCTGCAGCTGCAGAACCAGTGGTGGAAACGGCACCAGAGCCGGTAATGGCTGCGGAGCCAGTGGTGGAACCCACGCCAGAGGCCGTGGTGGCAGTGGAGCCTGAGGCAATTGTGGACCCAGCGCCAGTGGCAGAACCGGCGACAGAAGTTGTGGCGGCTGCGGAGCCAGTGCCGGAGACGTCTGTGCTTGCAGAACCTGTGGCAGAGGTGGCGGCCCCGGTGGTGGCGGCGGTAGTGGCCCCTGCTGTGGTGGCCCCGGTGACAATCACGGTGCAGCCGGGATTCACGCTGTGGGGGATTGCGGACAGCATGATGGGGGATGGGGTGTTATATGTACAGGTGTTCGAAATGAACCGTGACAAGATCAGGAACCCGGATTTGATTTATCCGGGGCAGGTGTTTGTGGTGCCGCAGCAATAGATGAAAGCGCATGGTGGGTTGGCACCCAGCCTACGGGACGGTTTGTAGGGTAGGTGCCAACCCACCATCGCCGCGATGAACACAGCAGGCCCGCACCTCAGGATGATCGCCGCAGCAATCGTTCAGCAGGTGACTGATGACACCGCCCACACCTGCGCGGTCGACCGTATAAAACAGATGTCTGCCTTCGCGGCGTGACGCGATGAGGCCTGCCTGTTCCAATGTGGACAGATGGAAAGACAGGCGCGATGCGGCCACGTTCAGGGCGCGGCCGATGTCACCTGCGGCCAGCCCCGCATCGCCCGCACCGATCACAAGCCGCACCAAGGCCAGACGTTGAGCATTGGCGAGCGCTTGCAGGGCGATGAGGGCTTTACTGTTGTCCATGGGTCCACTATTCAAGGATCGTTGAAATATCCATAGCTGAAACGCCCGTGCCGATCAAGCCGCACACAGCGTTTGCCAGAAGGCCGAACATGACCGATCAAATCACCCCAAAATCCGCCAGCGGTTGGCAAACCATGCGTCGGGTGGGACCGTACCTGTGGCCAGCGGGCGAGCCTTGGGTGAAACGCCGCGTGGTGATGGCGATGCTGTTCCTCGCGCTGTCCAAGGTCATTTCGGTGACGACGCCGTATATCTACAAGCTGGCGGTGGATGCGCTGGGTGGCACGACGCCAGAGCCTGCGATAGCGATGATGCTGACGGCGGTGGGGTTGACGCTGGCTTATGGCGTGGCGCGGTGGTCCACCATTCTGTTTGGCGAATTGCGCGACTGGGTGTTCGTGCGGGTAGGGCAAAGGGCGTTGCGCAAGCTGGCCTTGCAGACGTTTACGCATATCCACGAACTTTCTATGCGCTATCATATCACGCGCAAGACGGGGGGGCTGTCGCGCATCATCGAACGCGGGGTGAAGGGCGTAGATTTCCTGCTGCGCTTTATGCTGTTTTCCATCGGGCCGCTGATTGTGGAATTGTCGATGGTGGTGGTGATTTTCGCACTGGTGTTCGGCTGGCAATATGCGGCAGTCGTGGTCGTGACGATCACGCTGTATGTCATGTTCACGTTCCGGGTGACGGAATGGCGGGTGCGCATCCGGCGTGAGATGAACGACCAAGATACGGATGCGAACCAGAAGGCGATTGATAGCCTGCTGAACTATGAGACGGTCAAATACTTTGGGGCGGAAGCGCGCGAGGCGCGGCGTTATGATGGCGCAATGGCGATGTATGAGGTGGCGGCGGTCAAAACGGGGCAAAGCCTGTCTTTCCTGAACGTGGGGCAATCGTTCCTGATTACCTGCGGGTTGGTGATCGTGATGGTGTTTGCCGCACAAGGCGTGCAGGCAGGCACATTGACGGTGGGCGATTTCGTGATGGTGAACGCATATATGATCCAGATCACCTTGCCGTTGAACTTTCTGGGCACGGTGTACCGGGAAATCCGGCAGGCTTTGGTGGATATGGGGCAGATGTTCGGGCTGTTGGGGCAACCCGCAGAGGTGACGGACAAACCGGGTGCGCCTGCGTTGCGCGTGCAGGGCGGGGCGATCTTGTTTGACAATGTGGCGTTTCATTATGACCCGGAGCGGGCGATCTTGAAGGGCATCACGTTGAAGGTGGGCGCTGGCGAACGGGTGGCGATTGTGGGGCCTTCGGGGTCTGGCAAGTCAACCGTGGGGCGGGTGCTGTTCCGGTTTTATGACGTAACGGGTGGGGCTGTGACGATAGACGGGCAGGATATCCGCGATGTGACGCAGGTATCGTTGCACAACGCGATTGGGGTGGTGCCGCAGGATACGGTGCTGTTCAACGATACGATCCGCTATAACATCGCCTATGGCAAAGAGGGTGCGACGCAGGCCGAAATTGAGGGCGCGGCACGGGCAGCGCGAATCCATGACTTTATCGTGCGGTTGCCGGATGGCTATGACACGACGGTGGGGGAACGCGGGCTGAAACTGTCAGGTGGCGAAAAGCAAAGGGTTGGTATTGCACGCACGCTGCTGAAGAACCCGCCGATCCTGCTGCTGGATGAGGCGACGTCTGCGCTGGACAGCCAGACAGAGGCCTCTATTCAGGATAGCCTGCGCGAGATGGGGCAGGGCCGGACGGTCATTACGATTGCGCACCGGTTGTCGACGAATGCGGATGCGGACCGGATCGTGGTGCTGGAAGACGGGCGGATCGTGGAGGAGGGGCGTCACGAGGTGCTGGTGGCCCGCGGCGGGCGCTATGCAGCGATGTGGGCGCGGCAATCACAGGAAGAGGCGGAGGCGGCGTGACACAACGGAGGGTCGTTTGTCCGCAGGCCATGCGCCCATGACAGACCTGCCAAGCCGGCCAGATGAGGGGGAACAACGTCGAGGAAGTGGACGATTGCGCTTGCCAAGCCCAGCCATTCTGGATGATCGAAGGCACACCTGAAGGATAAGGTAGCACTATGCAGAACGTGGATACCGCGATCTTTCTTTGGACCACCGGCAGCCCGACATCTGCAGCTTGGATCATTTCTACTGCGTGGCTGATTGCGGTCGGGCTGGTTCCTTTGGTGGTGGTACTGGTCGTGGCGTGGGTTCGAGCGCGCAAAGACTGGCGGCCTGTTCTTCTGGATGCGGTAGCTGCGGGTCTGTTGGGGCTGGTGGTTGTGCAGGTCATTGGTGCATTTCATTATCGACCTCGGCCATTTGAGGATGGGTTGGGGGCAAACCTCTTGGGGCACCTGCCGGAGAATTCATTTCCAAGTGATCACGCGACCTTGATGTTTGCGCTGGCCTTCGCGGTCGTTTCCGCCGCGGGTTGGCGCAAAGCGGGAACCGCACTGCTGTTTCTGGCCGTCGCGGTGTCTTGGGCGCGTGTCTTTCTGGGGGCACATTACCCATCGGACGTTTTGGGCGGCGTTATTGTGGGTCTGGGTTCCGTTGCAGCAGTCCTGTCATTGGATTGGCGGCTGCGCCTGTGGTGTGCAATTGAAGGATTCTACGAATCCTTTTTGTCAAGGTTGCACTTGCCAGCAGTGGTCTTTCCAAGAGGGCGCTGACAGTTTCAACGGGTCATTCTTGCACGCATAACGAGATCAACTTCGTGAGGTCGGCTTTGTGCCGCGAGGCGAACTTTCAGCCGAAGCCACCCTCCATGAGCGCGCGGGGTTGGCAAGGGCCGTGGCCAGCGTGTAAGACAGTGCAAAACGCGTGGAGGCCCGGATGAGCAACAACGAAAGCTTTATCGACGAGGTGACCGATGAGGTGCGCCGCGACAAGCTGTATGCAGGGTTTCGCAAATATG
>JANNBG010000007.1:0-4675 GCA_031385205.1 Rhodobacterales bacterium | reverse complement strand
CGTTTTCACCGAAACCACGCCCTTCGATGGCAAGGTCGCAGCCCCCATGAACACCGACACCTTGTTCTTCTACATCAGATGCCCGATGCCGCCCGACAGCTGATACGCCACCCCGCGTGACCGTGCAATCACCGCTGGCAGGTCATAGGTGATGCCCGTCGCCCCCAGCCCGAATTCCTTGGCCCGGTGCATCAGGTGAAACACCTCCGCACTGCGCAACATCGCCTTGGTCGGAATGCAGCCCCAGTTCAGGCAGATGCCGCCCAGATGCTCCCGCTCCACAATCGCCACCTTCAGCCCCAGTTGCGAGGCCCGGATCGCCGCCACATAGCCGCCGGGGCCGGCACCAATCACGATCAGATCAAAAGGGGTGGCCATGGTTTCCTCCGCAAGAATGATGGTAAAGCCCTAAACCATCGCAAAGGCCCGCGCAATAAAGCCAGCGCTGCACCCCCATGCGCCCGGCGCATGGCTGAAACCCTATTCCGCCGCCGCGGCTGTGCCCGCCATCGCCGCAGCCACTTCGTCGGCAAGGCAAATCGGGTCCATATCCGCCCCAACCAGCGCCACAAACTCCACCGTTGCATCTGCAATCTGCACATCCGGCTCAAACAGACCCAGACCCTTCAGCGGTAGGACATCCACATCATTGCCCACGCGCACAGGCGTGGAAGGGGCCAGTTTCACTACCCTGAACATCGTGTCGAACAAAAAGATCTGGTCGTAAATGCGCCGCAAATTCAGCCGCCGCGCCCGCGCTTCCTGACGAAAGATCAGCGCGCCCGATTGTGGATGCGTCCAGATCAGCGCACCTACCAGAAATTCCGCCCCTGCCACGCGAAAGACCTGCCCCGTTCGCAACTGATGCACCGTCTGCTTTCGCAAACTGCTGCCAACCGTCTTTGACCGGATCGGATAGCCCGCAGACACATCCAAACGGCGCAACCGCAGATCCGTCATACCATCCAGCCCGGCACGCGCATCGCCCTGTGCCGCCGTCAACACCCGCCGGCCCAAGGCATGTCATGCCACCAAAACGCCAATGCGGTCCTGACAGATCGGCTTGATATGGTTGGCATCCGCATGCGTGTCCGCCACACCCTCACCCCGCAGCGCGGCCCACGCGGCCAGATGCGACCGCATGTCGATGTGATCGACCCCGTAAAACGCAAACATCGCAACCAGCCGGTCAATCAGTGCATTACTGATGCAGCCTGCGTCTTTGGTTTGCAATGGAAACAACAAGATCAGCAGCCGATCCAGCGCCCCCATTGAACGTGCCCTTTGCAGGATGGCGGCATAGCTCGCCACCGCATGATCAATACGCGCAATGCCCGCGTTGATGAACATCTGGTCGTTGATGGCAGACTCGATGATGATCCGGTCGCTGTCCCACAGATCAGCCTGGTCGTGCAGCACAAAGGCCGCATAACGCGCCGATCGACAGATTGCTGACCTCCGCGTCTTCACTTGCCCAGAGCGCCTTGGCAATGCGCGTCCAGCCAGTTTTCATGATGGAATTCGACGTGCCGATAATGGTGATACGCATGACCCTGCCAATTTACTGCGTCCGGAAAGCTAGCTTTATTTCAAGGGATCACAAGGCCCTGCATGCTGATCGGCAGCCCTATGGCCTCTTTCAGCTGCGCCACAATCGCCCCATACCCACCCGCATCCAGATACGCCTGTTCCGCCGCCGTGTTCACCCGCCCCAAGGCTGCATTCCGCGTCGGAAACCGCCCGAACTGCGTGATGACCTGCGCATGTGCCCGCGCGTGCAGCGCCATCTCCGGGTCCGATGTCATGCGGGTGTCCATCAGATGCACCGCCATCGCCTGATCCGCTGGAACCTCGCTATGTTCAAACGGCAGGTAGAAAAACTGCCGCTCCGGCTCCGGTGCCGCCAGATCCCAGCCCGCCTCAACCGCCTTCTTTGCCGCAGCCAAAGCCAACCCATCCGTTGCAAACGCCGCAGCAGACCCCCGATGAATATTCCGCGGAATCTGATCCGTCAGCACCAGATAGGCCAACGTCCCCGCCGCCCCGTCCACCCAATGCTCCAGCCCGCCATCCCGCACCGCCTGCCACAGATCGGCAAACGCCATGCAGGCCGCGTCAATGTCAGCACTGCCTTTGTACCAGCCATCTGGCCCAATCTCGCCCAACCAGAAATCCAGCACCTCCACTGGGTCTGCCATGATTTATCCCTTTCCATCCAGCACCGTGCCCACCGCCAAAGACGTCGCATTCGGTGAAATCCCCGCAAAGGCCCCGGTTTCCACCGGCCCCGCCCGCTGTGCCATGCGATAGGCCGCATAGCCGGCAAGTGCCACAAACAGCCCCCCCATGAACAGAAAGAACCCCGGCGGGCCGATGTTTTCCAACAGCCACCCGGTGGCCAGCGGCCCCGCCACCGCGCCCAACCCATTCAGAAAGATCAGACCCGCCGACGCCGACGCCATATCCTCTTTGCCCAGAAAGTCATTGGTATGTGCGATCAGCAGCGAATACAGCGGATTGGTCACCCCGCCCAGCAACAGTGCCACCCCCAACATCGCCCAGAACGGCAAGGCAAAGATGGTCGCCACCAGCATGACCACCGCGCCGATCACCGATAGCCCAAGGATCACCTTGCGCCGGTCCATCCGGTCCGACAGATGCCCAATCGGGTATTGCAGGACCAGCCCACCCGTATACGTCGCGGCCACAAACAACGCGATCTGCCCCACCGACAGCCCCACCATGGTGCCCCAGACCGACGCCATCCCGAACATCGCCGCAAACACCCCCCCCGTCAGCAGCATGCCCGCACAGCCCAAGGGTGACACTTCAAACAATCGCCGGAAACTGAGGCCCCGCGTGGACTCGAACACCGGGGCCGGATTGGTGGCCAGCAGCAGCGGCATAAACGCCAGCGACACCAGCACCGATGGCACAATAAACACCACAAACCCCGATGGGTCGCCCGCGCTCATCAATCCTTGGGCCGCGATGATCCCGATCATCTGCACGATCATATAGGCTGACAGTGCCTGCCCGCGTGTCTCATTCGTGGCCGTGTTGTTCAGCCAGCTTTCGGTCGTCACATAGATGCCCGAAAAGCAGAACCCGATCACCACCCGCATCGCCGCCCAGGCCTGCCAATCCGGGATGGCCGGGTACAGCACCAGCACAGCCGATATCAGCGATCCCAGCGCCGCAAACACCCGCACATGGCCAACACGCCGGATCATTTCAGGGGCGGCGCGTGACCCGCCCAGAAAGCCCAGAAAATAGGCCGACATCACGATGGACAGTTGCAGGGTGCTGAAACCTTCGATTGACCCGCGAATGCCCAGAATGGACCCTTGCACTCCATTGCCCACCATCAACAGCATCACGCCCAGCAGCAGCGGCCAAGTGGTTTGCAAGACTTTCAGCATGGGTTTTCCTTTGTTCTGCTTCTGTCTACCGCGCCTGCGGTGCCAACCCAACGCCATTTCCGACCGCCCACGAATCTTCTGCGAAGATTCCTGATTTTTCGCAGAAAAATCGCGGCGTCACGGCAGCAGCAAAGATGCATCGCCATAGCTGAAAAACCGATACCCTTCCGCCACCGCATGCGCGTAAATCGCCTTGATCCGGTCCTGCCCCATCAAGGCCGATACCAGCATCAACAACGTCGATTTTGGTAGATGAAAATTCGTCATCAACCCATCCGCCACCTGAAACGGGAATCCCGGATAGATGAAAATATCCGTCGGCCCCTGCCACGGCTGCACCCTGCCACTGCGCCCCGCTGACTCGATCAACCGCAGCGCCGTGGTCCCCACCGGAATGACCCGCCCGCCTGCCGCCTTTGTCGCATTGACCGCCGCCGCCGCATCAGGCGTCACCTCGCCCCATCCCGCATGCATCTTGTGCGTCGACACATCATCCACCATCACCGGCAGAAACGTCCCCGCCCCCACATGCAGTGTGACTTCCGTAAAATCCACACCCTTGGCCGCCAGCGCCGCCAGCAGTTCCGCATCGAAATGCAAGGATGCCGTCGGTGCCGCCACCGCCCCTGCATGCCGCGCAAACACCGTCTGATAATCCACAGCGTCCTGCGCATCCGGTTTGCGTAACGCCGCGATGTAGGGCGGCAACGGCATCGCCCCTGCCGCATTCAGCGCGGTATCAAAGGCGTCACCCACCAGATTGAACACCAGCCGCATATCCGTATCAGACTTTTCCACCACCGTTGCCGACAGCGCGTCTGAGAACACAATCACCTCACCCACCCGCACCTTACGCAGCGGTTTTCCCAAGGCTTTCCAACCGTTTGCAAGCGGTTCTAAAAGTGTTACCTCAACTTTTGCCACCGCTTCACCACGCGTCCGCAAACCCGTCAGCCGCGCAGGAATCACGCGGGTATTGTTCAACACCAACCGATCCCCCGCCCGGAACACATCCACCAGATCGCGCACATGCAGATCGCGGATCGCATCCCCTTGCGCCAGCAACAACCGGGCCGCTGTACGGGGCCGCGCCGGGCGCACCGCAATCAACCCTTCCGGCAAATCGAAATCAAAATCCTCCAGCCGCATCATTCCCCCAGCACCGGCGCAGGTCTGCGGAAAATGTCGCGGAACATCCCCGGCGTCAGGATCGACAACGGGTTCACGCTGACCTTCGGATCATCCGCTGTCCC
>JANNBG010000006.1:0-3340 GCA_031385205.1 Rhodobacterales bacterium | reverse complement strand
GAGCAGTCGCTGATCAACTGGGGGCGTGCCAACCGCTATGCGGGGTCTGGCGACCGGCATGCGGTGCGCGATCTGGTGTTTGATGCGTGGCGTTGCAGGCGGAGTTTTGCGGCATTGGGCGGGGGTGAAACAGGGCGTGGGTTGGTGCTGGGCGGGCAGCGCGCAGGCGGGGATGTCGGGCTGTTTGACGGTGTGGGGCATGCGCCTGCGGTGGTGACTGGGGCGGATACGGGGGTGGTGCCGGAAGGGCTTGCGGCACTGGATTGCCCGGAGTGGCTGGCGGCGGCGTTACAGGCATCGCTGGAGGCGGCGTTCGCGCCCGTGATGCAGGCGATGCAACGGCGCGCACCGGTGTTTGTGCGGGTGAATGTGGCGCGCACGTCGGTTGAGGCTGTGCAAAAGCGGCTGGCTGTTGAAGGGATTGCGACGCAGTTAAGGCAGGATGTGAAGACCGCACTGGAAGTTACTGAAGGCGCAAGAAAAATTGTGACTTCGCAATGCTATCTGGATGGCCTGATTGACCTGCAGGATCTGTCATCACAGGCGGTCATTCAGGCGCTGCCTTTGGCTCCGCATATGCAGGTGCTGGACTATTGCGCAGGCGGTGGTGGCAAGACGCTTGCCATGGCGGCGCATCTGCAAAACCCGGTGCATGCGCATGACGCAGAGCCGCGCCGGATGGCCGATCTGCCGGGACGTGCTGCGCGGGCGCGGGCGCGAGTGACCATCGTGAAGGCCCCCAAGGGGGGGTATGATCTGGTGCTGGCCGATGCGCCCTGTTCCGGCTCCGGATCGTGGCGGCGCGATCCGGTGGGGAAATGGGCGCTGACGCCCGCGCGCTTGGCGCAGCTGGTGGCAGTGCAGGCGCAGGTGATGGATGCGGCGGCGGTCCTGACGGCCCGGCATGGGGTGTTTGCCTATGCCACATGTTCGCTGTTGGCGTGCGAGAATCAGGCGCAGGCGGCGGCGTTTTTGCAGCGCAACAAGGGCTGGCAGCAAACAGCACAGCACCACTGGACACCCATTTCCGGCGGCGATGGGTTCTTTCTTGCGCTTTTTGCGCGTAACTGACCTTATTCTCGACAACTCTAAGCTGAAGTCTGGCAGTCTTTAAGGGGCGGTTAAGGGTTGTGCGGGCCAATAGGGGTTCGATGCGAATCTTCTGGGCGCGATGATTGTAGGGGTGAACGGTGGCAAAAGCGGTGTCTCAACTGTCGGAGGTGTTCAGCACCGCGCAGGGTTTGGCGCCGCGTTCTGTGGTGTTGGTGGGCATCGCGCTCGTCTTTGCCGGTGTCGCTGTCTTTTCACCCGATATGTGGATGCGCGTCGGGGCCATCGTTGCAGGCACCACTTTGATTGTGGTGACCATGCTTATCACTGGGCTTGCCAGTTTGCAGGCCAAGCAGGCCCCCGGTGCGATGGCTGCGATGATCGACCTTGTGGCGCATGACATGACGCCCTGCTTTGCCACCGATGATGTGGGCCAGATCACCTATCAGAACGCCGCCGCCGAAGCGCGCTTTGGCAAGCGGGACGGGGCCACACTGGTGGCGGCCCTGGGCGATCATTTTGCGCAACCGGGTGCGGTGCTGTACCGGTTGCAAAACCGGGCGGGGCATCAGGGCGATGCGCGTGAAGACTTGGCCACGCGGCGCGGGCATTTGCGTCTGTCGGCGCATAAAGTGCAGGACAATAGCTTTTTGTGGCGGCTGGAGGAGTTTCAGGACAGGGCCACGACGGCGCGTGGCGCCGATACACTCAGCCTGCCGATGGTTGTGGCGAATAAGGCAGGCGTGATCCTGTTTTCCAACGATGCGACGCGGCGCTTGATTGGCGGGCGGCCCAAACGGCTGGACCAGATGTTCAGCACGGACCGGCTGCATTCGGGCGAAGAGGTGATGGTGAATGGCACCAACGGCCCAGTGCGCGCGATTCTGGCGGAAGTGGAGGGCGTGGGCGAACGCCGCGAGATTTATTTGTTGCCGGTGGCCGACCGCCGCGATGACCGCACCGTGCTGGCCGACTTTGAACATGTGCCGGTGGCCCTGATGAAGTTTACCGGCGAAGGCGAACTTCTGGCGGCCAACAAGGCGGCGCGCGATCTGGTGGGGTTGGAGCCTGACCATGGCGGGTTCTTCCACGAGATGTTTGAGGGTTTGGGGCGGCCCGTGGCGGATTGGCTGGCCGATGTGGTAGCCGAACGCGTGCCCGCCAAGGCGGAAGTCTTGCAGGTGCATGGGTCGGAAACCGAAGCGTTCCTGCAGATCAGCCTGCGGCGCACAGTGGAGATGGGCAGGCCGGGCGTTCTGGCGGTTTTGAATGATGCAACGGCGTTGAAAACGCTGGAGGCGCAATTCGTGCAAAGCCAGAAAATGCAGGCGATTGGTCAGCTTGCCGGCGGGATTGCGCATGATTTCAACAATCTGCTGACGGCGATTTCGGGGCATTGCGACCTTCTTTTGCTGCGCCACCCGATGGAGTCGGCAGAATACCCGGATCTGGTGCAGATCAGCCAGAATGCCAATCGTGCGGCGGCTTTGGTGGGGCAGTTGCTCGCGTTTTCACGCAAACAGACACTGAAAGCGCAACGGATTGATCTGCAGGATGTGTTGTCGGACCTGACGCATCTGCTCAATCGGCTGGTGGGCGAGCGGGTGAAACTGCGGCTGGCGCATGCACCCGATCTGGGGGCAATCCGGGCAGACAAGCGGCAGCTGGAACAGGTGATGATGAACCTGGTGGTCAATGCGCGTGATGCGATGCCGGCAGGCGGGATCATCCGGATCGAGACCGAGGCGGTGACCCTGCATGAGGACTTGTGCCGCGACCGCGCGCAGGTACCCGCCGGGGATTACGCGGTCATCCGTGTGCAGGACGGCGGCACCGGCATCCCGCCGGACCGCTTGCAAAAGATATTCGAGCCGTTCTTTACCACCAAACGCGTGGGTGAAGGCACCGGGCTGGGGCTATCCACGGTCTATGGCATTGTGAAACAGTCGGGCGGCTTCATCTTTGTCGATTCGGAATTGGACAAAGGTACGGTGTTCCAGCTGTATTTCCCGATCAATGAAACCATGGATGCCATAACGCAGGAACCGGACAGGGTGGAATTTCGTGCGGCGGCCCGTCCGGGTGAAGGCGTGGTGCTGCTGGTGGAAGATGAGGCCCCGGTGCGCGCCTTTGCGTCCCGTGCGCTGCGGATGCGCGGCTATACGGTGCTGGAGGCGGAAAGTGCCGAAGAGGCATTGCGCACGCTGGAAGACCCGAATCTGTCGGTGGATGTGTTTGTAACGGACATGGTCATGCCGGGCATGGACGGGCCCAGCTGGGTGCGGCAAGC
>JANNBG010000740.1:0-1886 GCA_031385205.1 Rhodobacterales bacterium | reverse complement strand
CGGCGCTAAGCCTTGGGCGGCGTGGGTTAGAGGTGACGCTTGCCGAACGCGGGCAGCGGCTTGGCGGGCGGATCCTGCACGAAAGTACGTTGCCGGGGCTATCAACTTGGGTCCGCGTGCGCGATTGGCGCAGCCATATGATCGGCAAACTGCCCAACGTGCAAGTTTACCCCGCCAGCACAATGACCGCCAACGATATCGCCGATTTCGGCGCGGATCACGTCGTGCTGGCCACAGGTTCCACTTGGCGGCGCGACGGTGTTGGCGTGGCGCATATGGACCCCGGTAGTTTCCCGAATGCCCTGACCCCGGATGATGTGTTTGCCGGGGCGGCCATCGCTGGCCCGGTGGTGATCTATGATGATGAGCATTACTTCATGGGCGGCGGTCTGGCCGAAAAGCTGCGCTTGGCGGGGCACGATGTTACCCTTGTCACCCCCCATGCCACCGCATCAAGCTGGACGGTGATGACAGATGAGCAAGACCTTGTGCAGGCCCGGCTGATGCAAGCGGGCGTCATTTTGGCATTATCGCAAATCGTCACTTCACAAGAAAGCCAAACGGTTACCCTGCGCTGCGGCTACACGTCGCTCGAAACCACGCGGCCCTGCGGCACCTTGATCCTTGTCACAGGGCGTCTGCCCGATGATGACCTTTACAAAACCCTGACCGCAGCCGCACAAAGCTTTACCGTCACCCGCGTGGGCGATTGCCTGCAACCGTCTTCCATTGCCGATGCCGTTTATTCCGCCCACCGCTTTGCGCGCAATCTTGGCATACAGGATCAAGACCTTCCCCTTCGCCGCGAACGACCCCCTTTGAAAGGCAGATCATGACAGATCATCGCCGCCGTGGCACCCGTGCGCCCCGAACTTCGGGTAGCCTGCACCAACAACCCTACGGCCAAATCCCGCGCCCCTATGCGCCGATCGAGGTTCTAAGCGCCGACAATATCGCGGCCATCCACAGCGCGGCCCTTAAAGTCCTGGCCGAAATTGGCATGAAAGTGCTGGAACCCCGTGCGCGCGCTTTTTTCGCAACTGCGGGCGCAATCGTAACTGATGAAACCGTGCGCATCGATCCGGCCATGGTGATGGCGCACCTGTCCACCGTGCCCGCGCACTTCACGCTGGAATCGCGCAACCCCGCGCGCAGCCTCCTCTTTGGCGGCAATAACTGCGTCTTTGCTTCTGTCGGTGGCCCGGCCTATGTGGTGGATAATGACAAAGGTCGCCGTGATGCACCTTTGCTGAGATGCGCGATTATCTCAAAGTCGTGCAAAGTCTGAACGTCCTTCACCAGAGCGGCGGCACCCCGTTTGAGCCCCTCGATCTGCCCGCCAACACCCGGTATCTGGATTGTTTTGCCGCCCAAATCACCTTGCTGGATAAAAATTGGCAAACCGAAACGCTGGGCCATACCCGCGCCGTGGACGGGATTGAAATGGCCGCCATCATGCTGGGTACCACCCCCGAAGGCCTGATCCACCGCCCAACCCTGCTGGGCATCATCAACACCTATTCGCCTTTGCAACTGGATGTACCCATGGCCGAAGGCCTGATCACCATGGCTGAGTTTGGCCAGGTTGTGGTGATCACCCCCTTCACATTGGCCGGCGCGATGAGCCCGGTTACCCTTGCCGGCGCACTTGTCATGCAACACGCCGAGGCGATGGCAGGCATTATCCTGACCCAAATCATTCGTCCCGGTGTTCCGGTGATGTACGGCGGCTTCACCTCAAACGTTGATATGCGCTCCGGTTCCCCTGCCTTTGGCACCCCGGAATATACCAAGGCCGCACAAGCCTCCGGCCAACTCGCCCGCCACATCGGGGTGCCGTTCCGGTCGTCCAACGTCGCGGCGGCGAATGAGGTGGATGCCCAATC
>JANNBG010000750.1:0-1691 GCA_031385205.1 Rhodobacterales bacterium | reverse complement strand
TCGGCGTTCTCGAGGCGTGCCGGATTCTGCTTGGGATCCTGATCCTTCAACAACAACGCCAGCCTTGCGAAAGCCAGGCTGTTGGTCGGTGAGAGTTGGATCGCCTCCTGCAAACTCGCCAGCGTGTTCGAAAAAAGCGTCGCGCATCGTGCGGGCTTGTCGGCGGGGGATGTGCTGCTGTGGCGGGCCGGGTGGATTGACGAAAAGGCAAGAGGGGTCTAGCGTTTCTGTATTCATTTTTTCAGGAGCATTCAGATGGCATCTTTTGCATTCAGCACATTGCAGACCACGGGGCAGACCCTCAACGGCTTTGACACGGGTTTCATCACGGCGACAGGCGCGTTGATCGTGGCAAACGGCAGTGGCGTCTTTATGGCATCGTCTGCAACTGTGCTGTCAGTGGTCGGCAGTCTGGCTTGTGATTTTACCGCAGTGTCCATGTCGAACGGTGGACGGGTGAATATCGGCAGTACAGGGTTCGTAAACGGGGGCAGCGATGGCATCCTGTCGAACGGCGCAACGGACGTGGTCAACATCAGCAATGCGGGCACGATTACGGCAGGGTTTTCGGGATTAAGCCTGACAAATCAGTCGGTTCGTGTGATGAATTCAGGCAGTTTGTCTGGGTTCAGTTCCACGGGCATCTATGTGGATGCGAGTGCAAACGAACACATCACGAATACGGGCACAATTTATGGCTCGAATTACGGCATAAACACCCAAGGCACGGCTTTTGAGGTGATTTACAATTCCGGGACGATTTCGGGGTTCATCAGCGCGCTGGTCCTGAGCGAAGCAGGCAGTATCGTCACCAACGCAGGCGCATTGCTGGGCACATCAATGCTGAACGGAGGGGCTGACTATTTTAACGGATCGCAGGGGGTGCAGGGCGCGGTTCTGGGCGGGATCGGCAATGACACGATTACGGGCGGCGCGGGCTATGACTCTCTGGGCGGCGATGGCGATAAAGATGTTCTGTGTGGCTTGGGCGGTGGCGATGACTTGCTGGCGGGTGCTGGGGCGGACACCGTGGGTGGCGGCGACGGGGATGATACGATCACGGGCGACATTGGCAACGATGTGCTGCGCGGTGGCGCGGGCGATGACCGCATGGCGGGAGACGCCGACAACGACGTGCTAACAGGTGGCGCGGGTGACGATTCAGCGGATGGTGGCGCGGGGCTGGACAGCATTTACGGCGGTGAGGGGGATGATTTTCTGACCGGGCAGGCCGGGGTTGACGTGTTGCTGGGCGGCGAGGGCAACGACACGCTGTATGGCGGGGCGGGCAATGACACGCTGCGCGGGGGGGCGGGCGATGATGTGCTGACGGATACGGCGGGGGCGGATACATTTGCGTTCGCGCGCAATCAGGGCACGGACCGGGTGACGGCGTTCACCAACGATGTGGACAAGCTGGACCTGCGGGCCTTTGATTTTGGCACGGTGGCGGCAGTGGCGGCGGTATCGTCGGCTTCATCTTTCGGGCTGCGCATTGATGTACCGGGGGAGGGCGTGATTTTTGTGGTGGGGCTGACGCTGGCCACGCTGACTGCGCCGCCGTCGCCCCGCCGGTAACGATGAAACTTGTCATATCCTTTTCCCCTTTTAAAATTTCTGTTTTTGTTCAGCCACTTCGACCAAATCTCAATTTACACATACAACGCGCACGTCACCCGACTATAACAATA
>JANNBG010000732.1:0-4245 GCA_031385205.1 Rhodobacterales bacterium | reverse complement strand
CCGCGTTGCCAGCGGCCAATGCGGCGGCGATTTGGCCGGTAAAGATGGCAAGGGGGAAGTTCCACGGGCTGATGCAGGCAAAAGTGCCGCGTGCAGGCTGCGTCAGGCTGATGGCGGCGGCTGCATAATAGCGCAGGAAATCCACGGCCTCGCGCAACTCTGACACGGCATCGGGGAGGGTCTTGCCCGCCTCACGCGCCAGCAGGGCGAAGATCGGGCCGAAATTGGATTCGTAGAGGTCAGCCGCGCGGTTCAGGATGGCGGCGCGGTCTGTGGCGGGTGCGGCCCATGGTTGGGCATTGGCCAATGCGGTTTCCACATCGTGTGGCGTAGCGTTGGCAACATGTCCGACAATATCGCCTGTGGCGGGGTTGCGGATGGCAACGCCCTGCCCTGTGCCGAAGAGCCGGGTCATATGCGGGGCACGGGCGGCGTTGATGGTGGCAAGATCGGCGGCAGAGGTCAGATCCCAGCCAGCGGCATTGCGGCGAGGGGCGAAGATGGCGGGGCCGGTGGGCAGGGATGGGTTGGGGGCCAGAACGCGCTCCATCATCGTCAGGGGGCAAGCGGCGACGGTTTCGGGGGTGACACTTTCATCGACAATCTGGTTCACAAAGCTGCTGTTCGCGCCGTTTTCGAGCAGGCGACGCACGAGATAGGCCAAAAGGTCACGATGCGCGCCGACAGGGGCATAGATGCGGCAACGGGTGCCGTGATCGCCCAAGACGAGATCATGCAGGCGTTCGCCCATGCCGTGCAGGCGTTGGAATTCGTAGGCGCGCTTATCCTGCCCCATGTCGAGGATGGCGGCGACGGTGTGGGCGTTATGGGTGGCGAATTGCGGGTAGATGCGATCGGTCATGCCCAGCAGCTTGCGGGCGCATCCGATAAAGCTGACATCGGTGGCCTGTTTGCGGGTGAAGACGGGGAAACCGTCCAGGCCCAGAACCTGGGCGCGTTTCACCTCGGCATCCCAATAGGCCCCTTTCACCAGCCGCACCATGATGCGGCGGTTCAGACGTTCTGCCGTGGTATAGAGCCAGTCGATCACAGCGCCGGCACGACGACCGTAGGCCTGCACGACGACGCCGAAACCATCCCAACCGGCGAGGGAGGGGTCTTCCAAGACCGCCTCAATCACGCGGCAGGACAGGGCCAGACGATCCGCCTCTTCGGCATCAATGTTAAAGCCCAGACCAGCGGCGCGTGCCAATCCCGCCAGTGCGCGCACACGGGGCACCAGCTCGGCCATGACGCGGGCCTCTTTCGCGACCTCATAGCGGGGATGCAGGGCGGAGAGTTTGACGGAAATGCCGGGGTTGGCGCGGATATCGTCACTGTCACAAGCGAATGCAATGGCGGTGATGGCCTTGGAGTAACTCAGGTGATAGCGGCGCGCATCGGCTTCGGTCCGCGCGGCCTCGCCCAGCATGTCATAGCTGTAGGTGTAGCCTTTGGATTCCAGATCGCGCGCGCGTTTCATGGCAGCGTCGATGGTTTCGCCCAAAACGAACTGCCGCCCCATTTCCTTCATCGCCTGCGCCACGGCACGGCGGATCACGGGTTCGCCAAGGCGTTTCACGGCGGCCTTCAGGTGGCCCACAACGCCCGGTTCAGTGTCATCCAACACGCGGCCTGTCAGCATCAGGGCCCAGGTGGAGGCATTGACCAGACTGGACGCCGACTTGCCCAGATGGCGGCCCCAGTCGCCGGGGGCGATCTTGTCTTCGATCAGCGCATCCATGGTTTCGGCGTCGGGTACGCGCAATAGGGCTTCGGCGAGGCACATCAGGGCGATGCCTTCGTCAGTGGACAGGCCGTATTCGGCGAGGAACACCTCCATCAGGCCGGGTTTGGCGGAGTTGCGGATGCGCGACACAAGGTCTGCACCCGATGCCGTGACGCGCGCGCGTGCCGTGGCATCAAGGCCCGCTTGCGCAATCAGGGCTGTGACCAATGCGCCTTCATCAGCCAAAGACCCGGTTTCGATGATGGAGAGTGCTGGGGTATCGCGCGGCATGGGATGCAACCTTTCGTTTTGCGCATGATATACCCTATTTGGCAGGCGGTTCGCCTGAAGTTATGTGCTACGGCAGATTGTCTGCGCAAAATGGAGCCTGAAACCATGCCAAACGACCTGATCCTTGATAAGTTCGACCATGCCATTCTGCGCGTGCTGGCCACGGATGGGCGCATCAGTGCCGTGGCGCTGGCCACGCGGATCGGGCTGTCGAAATCGCCCACACAAGCGCGGATGAGGCGGCTGGAAGTGGCGGGGGTTATCAGGGGCTATCACGCGGCGCTGGACCGCGTGGCGATGGGGCAGGCACATGTGGCCTTTGTGGAGGTGCGCCTGTCTGACACGCGCGAGGCAGCGCTGCAGGCGTTTAACCGCGCTGTGGTGCAGATACCGGAAGTGGAGCAGTGCCACATGATTGCGTCGCGGTTCGATTATTTGCTGAAGGTGCGGACTGCGGATATTCAGGCCTACAGGCGGGTGCTGGCCGAGCAGATATCGGCCCTGCCACATGTGGCGGGCACATCGACCTATGTGGCGATGGAGGCGGTGAAGGACGGGGCGTGAAAACGCTTGCTAAACTGATTGGTTCAGCCTAGGTCTTTAAGGAGATTATACAGACAGGAGGCGCATTTGGCGACCGGCAGATACTTTACCCAGACCGATTTCCGGCAATTCAACCTGAACTTTCCCTGGGCCGAACGCACCGGTGTGGCGCTGCAGACGACTGGCCTGATTCTGATGAATGCGGTGCAGTATGATGCGCTGTATCAGGTGAATTATGTCCTGCCGGGTGCGGCAACGGGCGCTGTCAATTTGTATGGCACGGAATTTGCGCGCAATGCAGCGGGTCATCTGACAACGGGTCTGGTGATGGCTTTGACGGCGGACTTTATCAGCGGCGGCGTCACGACCCGGCAAAGCCGTGTGGAGGGTGTGTATGTCAACGCAGGCCAGATCGATGCCGCCATGCGGTCTGTCACAATGCTGGACGATCAGCAGGTTTTGCGCGCCATGTTCCGTATCAATGACGTGATAACGCTGTCGCCGTCCGATGACTATGCCTTCAGCTATACCGGCAGTGACACGCTGTATGGCGAGGGCGGCAATGACCAGTTGCTGGGGCAAGCGGGCAATGATGTGCTGGTCGGTGGATCGGGACGCGATACGTTGACGGGGGGTGCCGGGGCGGATCGCCTTTTCGGGGGGTATGACGCCGATGTGCTGCGCGGCAACAGCGGCGATGACTTTTTGAAGGGCGCGGGCGGGGCTGACGTCTTTGAGTTCCGGGTCGGGGATGGTGCTGACACCATCAACGACTGGGACGACGGCGTGGACCGCATCCGCCTTTATGGTGTAACGGCCAGCAACCAGATCAGCATTGTGGCTTTGACAGGCGGGGATGTGCAGATCACCGCGCTGAACTTTTCGATCGTGGTGCTGAATGCGGCTGTTGAGGATTTCCAACTGGTCCGCGGCACCGGGCTTTATGCGCTGATCTGAGACCGTAAGACGCCGCAAGTGATGAGTGTTGCCGCGATTCGCCGGGTGACGTAACATTACGCATGATTTGTCATCACAGGAGGCGCAGTTGGCGTTCGGATCATTTACGGCACAAGTCGATTTTCGCAATTTTGACATCAGCACGGCATGGACCGAAAGGGTCGGTACGGAATTCGGGGCTGGCGGCAGTTTTCCCTTTGCCAGCGTGACCTATGACAGCAGCTATACTGTCAACTTCACCCGGCCCAGTGATTCCAACACGGGGCACTTGCGCATTCTGGGCAGTGGATTTGCGCAGGACGGCGGGGGCAACATCACGGCAGGCACAGTGAATGCGGTGGTGGGGTCGTTCACGGAGGGCGTTTCGACCGCGCGGGAATATTACATCACGGGTGCGGCGTTCAGTGCGGCCACCTTCCATACGGCGATGCGCACGACAGGGCTGGTGGACGATCAGGCGGTATTGCGCGGCTTGTTCAGTGGCAATGACATCATCAGCCTGTCCAGCTTTGATGACTTTGCACTTGGCTTTGACGGGAACGATACGATGTCGGGCAATGGCGGGGCGGACCGGCTGTTTGGTGTTGGCGGCAGCGATTTGATCCGGGGCGGTTATGGCAATGACAGTATCTACGGCAATCTGGGGGCAGATCAGCTGATCGGCGGGCCGGGCATGGATCTGCTGCAGGGTGGTGTGGGTAACGATACGCTGACAGGTGGGGCGG
>JANNBG010000716.1:0-2287 GCA_031385205.1 Rhodobacterales bacterium | reverse complement strand
GGGTTCACTTCGATGAAGAAGAATTTGCCGCTGTCCATATCCATCAGGAACTCAACGGTGCCCGCGCATTCATAGCCGACATGGGCGCAGATGCGGCGGCCAAGGTCGCAGACTTCGGTGCGTTGGGCGTCGGTCAGGTAGGGGGCGGGGGCGCGCTCAACAACCTTTTGGTTGCGGCGCTGCACGGTGCAGTCGCGTTCAAACAGGTGGTAGATGGCGCCGTGTTTGTCGCCAAGGATCTGCACCTCCACATGGCGCGCGCGCAGGATCATCTTTTCAAGGTAACCTTCGCCGTTGCCGAACGCCGCCTCAGCCTCACGTCGGCCTTCGCGGACCTTGTCGGCGAGTTCTTCCGGCCCGTTGATCGGGCGCATACCACGCCCGCCACCGCCCCATGACGCCTTGAGCATCAAGGGATAGCCGACCTTTGCGGCCTGTTCCTTGACCAGTTCCATATCATCGCCCAGCACATCGGTGGCGGGGATCACCGGCACGCCGGCGGCGATGGCAACCTGACGGGCGCTTGCCTTGTCGCCAAGGGCGCGCATGGTGGCGGCGGTGGGGCCGATGAAGGTGATGCCGTTGGCCTCGCAGGCGTCCACGAAATCGGGGTTTTCGGACAGCAGGCCGTAACCGGGGTGGATCGCATCCGCGCCCGCCATCTTGGCCACGCGGATGATTTCGGGGATGCTGAGGTAGGCCCCGACCGGGGAGAGACCCTCACCAATCCGGTACGCCTCATCCGCTTTGAAGCGGTGCAGGCCCAGCTTGTCTTCCTCGGCATAGACGGCGACGGTTTTCTTGCCCATCTCGTTGGCCGCGCGCATCACGCGGATCGCAATCTCGCCCCGGTTGGCAATCAGGATCTTCTTGAACTCGGTCATCAGGGCCCCCGTCACAGACGGACGCACTTTAGGGGTGCTGCGGTGCAGCGCAAGGGGGGAAGGCGATAGATTTGTGATGGGGGCGACGCAAGCTGCCATGAACAATCAAAGAACACTTCTTTAACTTCCCGGAAAAGCCCCTATACTATCCGCCATGAACGGGTGGGATGAAGCAGAGGCGTTTGAGGCGGCGGTGCCGTTATCGCAGCGGGCACTGGGTGCGCGCACGGCACCCTATCTGGATGGTCTGAACCCCGAACAGCGCGCGGGTGTGGAGGCGATGGACGGGCCGGTCTTGATGCTGGCGGGGGCTGGCACGGGCAAGACGCGGGCGTTGACGGCGCGGATTGTGCATTTGCTGCGTATGGGGCGGGCGACGCCACGCGAGATTCTGGCGGTGACGTTCACGAATAAAGCGGCAAGGGAAATGAAGGACCGCGTCGGGCGGCTGCTGGGCGAGGTGGCGGAGGGGATGCCGTGGATGGGGACGTTCCATTCCATTTCGGTGAAGATTTTAAGGCGGCATGCGGAACTGGTGGGGCTGAAAAGCAACTTCACGATTCTGGATACGGATGACCAGTTGCGGCTGCTGAAGCAATTGATCGTAGCCGCGAACATTGATGAGAAACGCTGGCCTGCGCGGCTGTTGGCCAGCTTGATTGACGGCTGGAAAAACCGCGCCCTGACGCCGGACAAGGTGCCGTCATCGGATGCGGCGGCGTATAACAACCGGGGGACGGAGCTGTATGAGGCGTATCAGGCGCGGTTGCTGGCGCTGAATGCGACGGATTTTGGCGATCTGCTGCTGCATTGCGTGGTGATTTTCCAGAAGCACGCGGATGTGCTGGGGCAGTATCAGCGCTGGTTCCGCTATATTCTGGTGGACGAATATCAGGATACCAATGTGGCGCAGTACTTGTGGCTGCGGTTGTTGGCGCAGGGGCACCGGAATATCTGCTGCGTGGGGGATGATGACCAGTCGATCTATGGCTGGCGCGGGGCGGAAGTGGGCAACATCCTGCGGTTCGAGAAGGACTTTCCGGGAGCACACGTGGTGCGGTTGGAGCAGAACTATCGGTCCACCGAACATATCCTTGCGGCAGCGACGGGGGTGATTGCGGGCAACGCGGGGCGGTTGGGCAAGACGCTGTGGACGGAGTCTACGGGTGGCGAAAAGGTGCGGCTGATCGGCCATTGGGATGGCGAGGAAGAGGCGCGCTGGATTGGCGATGAGGTGGAGGCGCTGCAGCGGGGGACGCGGGGGCTGGATGCGGTGGGGCTGAACAGTCAGGCCATTCTGGTGCGGGCATCGCATCAGATGCGGGCGTTCGAGGACCGGTTCCTGACCATCGGCTTGCCGTACCGGGTGATCGGCGGGCCACGGTTTTATGAACGGCTGGAGG
>JANNBG010000673.1:0-8283 GCA_031385205.1 Rhodobacterales bacterium | reverse complement strand
TGCCGAGGTAGGATTGGCCGACCTTCGGCGCGCCTGGGCCCCGCTCAATCTGGAAAACTATGCCGAAAAACTGGCGCGAACCGATCTTGATCTTCAGTTTGTCTTCGCCACGAGGGACACGGTCGTGATACCTGAGCTGTCGCGGCAACTGGTCGCAAAGCTGAAGACCGCCGGCGTGGCGCCGGGCATGCTGGAGCTGAATTGCGGCCACTACTCGCTTTCGCTGCCCCCATATGTCATCCGGGCCGGATTGAGCGTTTCGCGGTTGTTGTCCCGCAGTCAGCCATCAGTGTTTTGACCAGGCTCCTGGCGGCGCGGGTTGAGCAGTCGCCCTACCAGGATGCAAACTGCTTTTGCGGCGTTTTCATGGCTTTCTAATCCATGACTTTCAAAGATAATTCTGACATTAAGAATGCCCATCAATTCTTTGATTTTCAAGGAAAGTTTGGTGCACCCAGCACGATTCGAACGTGCGGCCTTTGCCTTCGGAAGGCAACGCTCTATCCAGCTGAGCTATGGGTGCATTGGGTCTTGATTTTGTCATCAACTGCTTACGCGAAAAACCGGACAAAAGTCCAGCGATCTGTGCTGCGCGCAAGGTCTTGTTTAAGCGTGTCTTTTCTATCTCCTTCTGCGACACCGCCCCTTGACATCAACCTTCGGCGGGCAGCGCTCTATCCAGCAGAGCTATGGGTGCCCATTTGGATGTCTTACCCTATCCCTGCGGGGGCCGCAACGGGGGTGGCATACCGCGATCAGGGTATGACGCGGGCAAAATTTCCTGCCATGCTTGCCTGCAAGCGATATAACGAGGGCCCCATGACAACCACAATTTTGACGACCGACGTAATTGGCAGCAATCTGACATATACCTTCACCCTCACGGGTGACATCTTTGTGCTGGCGGCAAACACGCGGCTGATCGCCGATGGCTACAGCTATCTTTACGGCATCGTTGCAGGCATCAACGTCACCATCGACGGCTATGTCTGGCTGCAGGGCGACGCGGGTGTTTATGGCTCGCCGTTCTATTTTGCCGGCAATGACAGCATCACCATCGGGGCTGACGCCGAGATGGTTCTGATGTCGTCCCCCGCAGGCAGCTATGGCGGCCTGATGTTGGGGCAAAACGGCATTGGCGGCACTGACTTCAGCAATTATGGCCATATTACCACGCTGGTCGGCAAGGGCGTCGATATTGACGGCGGCACCAACACCATCCGCAACTTCGGCAGCATCGACGTCACGGTCGGCAGCTTTACCTTTGGCAGCGGTGGTAGCGATACCGTGCTGAACGCAGGCACGATTACCGGGCGCAGTGTCAACGCAGGCGGGATCGTGACCATCGCCGGGAACAGCAATACGCTGACCAACACAGGTGACATCTTGACAGCCACGTTCGGCGTGAACGGCGTGCTGGATCAGGGCGCCAGCGGCACCAACATCATCATCAACAGTGGCGACATCCGGTCTTCGGGCGGGATTGGTGTGTACAGCGGCACGGGTGGCAGCGTCACAGTCGTTAACAGTGGCATAATTTCGGGTGCATTTGGTGCTGTCGTGTTGAACGGCAGCGGAAGCAACCTTGTCATAAACACCGGGCAACTGGATGGCGGCGTCCTATTTGGCGCGGGTGCCGACAGCTATCGCGGCATCGGCGGCACTGTGACGGGCAACATCAACGGCGGCAATGGCAACGATACCTACTACCTGTCCGATGCGACCCAGATCATCGTTGAAACCGCCACTGTCGGCAGCGGCACCGACACCGTCTATGCCACCGTCAATTTCCGGCTGGCCGCGAATCTGGAAAGGCTTTACCTGCTCGGATTTGCTGAAACCGGTGTTGGCAATGCCTCTGGTAACATCATTGCCGGAAACGCGGGCAACAACCGATTGTTCGGTCTTGCCGGGCTGGACAACCTGTCAGGCGGTGAAGGCGATGACGTCATCGGCGGCGGTGATGGCAATGACACGCTGCAAGGCGGCGATGGGAATGATTGGCTGCGGGGTGCTGCGGGCAATGACAGCCTGACCGCAGGCGGTGACAATGATACGCTGATCGGTGCCATTGGCGTCGATACGTTGCGCGGTGGCACAGGCAATGACCAATTTGTATTCCTGCGCCAATCCGACAGCGGCAAAACCGCTACCACATCGGACCTGATCGCAGATTTCGTGCGGGGGCAGGATGTGATCGACCTGTTCGGCATCGATGCACGCACCAATAATGCAGCACCAAACGACACCTTCACCTTTATCGGTGCTGCGGCCTTTACCAATGTGGCAGGCCAGCTGCGTTATGCCAGTGCGGCAGGCGTGACAACCGTCATCATGGATATGGATGGCAACGGCACGGCGGATATGACCATCCGCCTGACTGGCACACTGGCCCTGACGGCACAGGATTTTATCCTTTAGCCGAACAGATCCCGGCACAACTCCAGCGCAGATATCAGCGCATCCACTTCCCCGGTCGTGTTGTACATCCCAAAGGATGCACGGCACGACGCCGTAATGCCCATCTGCGTCATCAAGGGCATCGCGCAATGCGTGCCAGCCCGTACCGCAATGCCGCGTTTGTCCAGCACGGTCGATATGTCATGCGCATGGGCAGCCCCGTCCAGCGTAAAGCTGAAAATTGCCCCCTTGGTCTGTGATTTACCCTGAATATTCAGCCAGTTACAGCCATCCAACCGGCCTTGCGCATAGTCCCGGATGCCGCGTTCATGGCCTGCGATGTTGTCCATCCCCAGACCCATCATGTATTCCAACGCCACGCCCAACCCGGTCTGCTGCACAATACCTGGTGTGCCTGCCTCAAACTTCATCGGCGGGTCGTTCCATGTCACAAAATCACGCGCCACTTCGCGGATCATATCCCCACCACCCAGGAACGGCCGCATCTCGGCCATCCTGTCCGCCTTGATGAAGATCGCCCCCGACCCACTTGGTCCATATAGCTTGTGCCCGGTAATCGCATAGAAATCACAACCCAGATCGGCCACATCGACGGCCATATGCACCGCCGCCTGCGACCCATCCACCAGCACCGGCACGCCCATAGCCCGCGCCCCCGCGCAGATCGCCTTGATATCCACCACGGTGCCCAGCACGTTCGACATATGCGTCACAGCCACCAGCCGCGTGCGCGGGCCGATTGCATCAATCACCGCCTGTGGGTCAAGGTCGCCATTCGCATCCACATCCACCCATTTCAACACCACGCCTTGGCGTTCGCGCAGAAAATGCCATGGCACGATATTCGCGTGATGCTCCATGATGCTCAGAACAATTTCATCTCCCGGCTCAAATCGCGGTGCCGCCCACGCGTAAGATACCAGATTGATCGCCTCGGTCGTGCCCGTGGTGAACACAATCTCATCCGCAGACGGTGCCCCCAAAAACCGCGCGATGATGCCCCTGACCCCTTCGTACTTTTCTGTCGCAAGGTTAGAAAGATAATGCAACCCCCTGTGAACATTCGCATATTCGTGGGAATAGGCCAAATTCACCGCATCAATCACACACGCAGGCTTTTGCGCCGATGCGCCATTATCCAGATACACCAAAGGCTTGCCATTCACCTGCCGCGACAGGATGGGAAACTCGGCCCGCACCGTATGCACATCAAACATCATACCCCCCCACCTGACAGCGTACCCAGCAACATCACCAGCAGCGCCATGCCCAGAATCGTCAGCACAAAGGCCCCGATCAACGTGCCCACCGCCAGCCCCGTATTGGCAAACCGGTGCAGCGCCCGCGTCATACCAATCGCCACCCAAATCACCACACCCAGCGCCACAACAGACACCAAAAGCCCCAGCAACGCAGGCAGCAAAAAGATGGTCAGCAGTTCTGCCAGCTGCAGCACGACCATGACAATCTGCAACCAGCCCATCATCAAACACGCCCCGGCAAAATCACCCAGCCCGCCAAACGCCGCACCCAGCCGAAACAGGCTGAACGCAAACAACACCGCCGCAAGCGTGCCGCTGATCGCAAAGATGATCGGATTGTTCAGCACCAGCGCATTCACCAGCGGGTCCGGAAACGGCTGCACCAACACCGCAAGGCAGGTCGACATCGTCGATTACAGCGCCCCCAGCACCACCATCTGCAGGCTGGCCCGCAACGGCAGACGATGCGCCAGCAGTTCGCCCATCGCTGCTGCCGGATCGGCCAGTGTCAGGCGAAAAAGATTGCCGTTCATCGCGTCTCTACCTCATGTAGCATGACCAGCCAAAGCCAAAGAAACCCCAGCCCCACACCCGCACTGACCACCCACAACGCGGGCCCGGTGCCGATCATCCCCGCGACCAGACCTTGCAGCAGCATCAGCGGGCTGATGGTCGCCAGTGCCCAGAACAGTGCCAGCCGTGCCCCATACCAACTGCCCTGCCCGCCCACGGCCCGTGCTGCCAGACGGCTGACAGCCGCCACCCCATACCACAGCGGAACGGTGGCCAAAACCGCCAGCGCACGCGGCAACAAACGCGGCGCGACAGAGGCTTCTTGCGCCAGATACGCCTCGCGCGCGGCTTGCGGCCATTGCCCGACAAAGGCCAGCACCAGAAACACCAACAGCAGCGTAAAGGCGAAGGGTTCCGATCTGCCACGCGCCATATGGCGGCGGATCACGTCGCGCGGGTGCAGGTAGGTTGCCAGAATGTCCGTTGTCACCGCCATTCAGTGGTCGTGGCGGGCCAGCCACCCTTCCAGCCTTGTGCGGATATCGTCTGCAATATCAGCATCTTCAATCTCGCCCAACGCCTCGGCCAAAAAGGCCAGCACCAGCAACGCCTGCGCTGCCCGTGCCAGAATGCCGCGTGACCGCAGGTAAAACAGCGCCGTCTCATCAATCGCACCACTGGTGGACCCGTGGCTGCACTTCACGTCATCCGCGTAAATCTCCAGCTCCGGCTTGGCCAGAAACTGGCTGTCTCCGTCCAGCAGCAGCGCCTGACTGATCTGGTAACCATCGGTTTTTTGTGCGCCCTGTTTGACAAGGATCTTGCCCTGAAACACCCCAACCGCCCCGTTCATCAGCACGTTCTTGAACACCTGCCGGCTTTCGCAGCGCAGGCCTGCATGCGTGATGAACACCGTATCATCATGGTGAAACGCCCCATCCCCCACCGATGCCCCCGCGATATGCGCCTTGGAGTCATTCCCCACCAACTCCAGCACCGCATCATTGCGCGTGAGGATGCCATTGGCGGTCAACGAGAATGACTTGAATAGCGCCTTGTGGCCAAGGCGCGCAAAGATATGCGTGGCAGCCCTACGCGCATGGGCGCGGCCCTGCATGCGGATGTGGTGGAATGCGGCGCCATCGCCGACCTCCACCTCCATCACCTTGTTGAACCGCGCCGCTGCCGGGCCATTTTCAAGGATCGTCAGTTGCGCCCCGGCATCCACCTTAATGCAATGGTGCAAGATCGCATCGGAAGTCTCTGATGTCTGGTGATAAATCAGATTCACTGGCTTTGCCGCCTGCCCCATCACCCGGATCAGCACACCATCCGTCGCAAACGCCGTGTTCAGCACCGCCAATGGCCTTGGCACCGGCGTTTGCCCACGCGTTTCCAGAACACCATACAGATCGCGCGCCCAGTGGATGTCTGTCATCACCGCCAGCCGTTCAATGCTGACCCCCGCCATGGTCAGATCGTCCGATTGCGCCGCATCAAACACGCCATCAACAAACACGATCCGCAGCCGGTCAATCGCATCAAACACTGGTGTTTCGTCATCTGCCACAAACACCGCAGCCACGGGTGCATCCGCCTGAGTCAGTGTGCTGGGGTCGGTGTAACGCCAGTATTCATCACGTTTGCCGGGCAATCCCACGGCCTGCAGCCGCGCCAGCGCATCGGCCCGCGCAGGCCCCGCCCAACCACCCGGCGCAAAGGACAGCCCCGCTATCCGTGCGTCAAGCGTGTCTTTCGCCAAGGCCTTCATGCCGCACCCGTCAACAGGTCCGCATAGCCGTTATTCTCCACCTCCAGCGCCAGGTCCGGCCCACCCGTCTTGATGATCCGCCCACCCGCCATAATATGCACCACATCAGGTGCGATATGGTCCAAAAGCCGTTGATAATGCGTGATAACCAGGAATGACCGCCCCGCAGACCGCAGCGCATTCACCCCCTCCGCCACCAGCTTCATCGCATCCACATCCAGCCCCGAATCTGTCTCATCAAGGATGCACATCTTGGGTTCCAGCATCGCCATCTGCAAGATTTCGTTGCGCTTTTTCTCACCGCCCGAAAAGCCAACATTCACCGGGCGCTTCATCATATCGGCATCAATCTGCAACGCCTTGGCCTTTTCCCGCACCACTTTCAGAAACTCGCCCGCCGATATTTCTGCCTCACCGCGCGCTTTGCGTTGTGCATTCACCGCGGTGCGCAGAAATGTCATGTTGCCCACGCCCGGAATTTCCACCGGGTACTGAAACGCCAGAAACAATCCCGCGGCCGCACGCTCCTCTGGCTCCATCTCCAGCAATTCCTCGCCATCCAGCGTGGCCGATCCGTCCGTCACAGTATACCCACCGCGCCCCGCCAGCACATAAGACAGCGTCGATTTGCCAGACCCGTTCGGCCCCATGATCGCATGCACTTCACCCGCGCCAATCGACAGGTTCACCCCTTGCAGGATGACTTTGTCTTCTTCTTCAAGTTTGACGTGCAGGTTCTTGATATTCAACATAGATATTCTCCTGCCCCAAAGGGCATGTCAGGAAAGGACAGGGATGTTCGAGGTTCAGAAAACGAAACTGACGCCGCGCCACAGCAAGGATCGTGGTTCCGTTGTTGACAGAATATAGCCCACCCATGGCGTCGTATAGATGCGCGCAAACAGGTCTGGCCACAGATGCACGGCGTTGTGCAGGCCCAACATGCCTGCCACCACGCCCAACGACCGCGCCGCCATAAAGTTGCGGATGTTCATGCCCAGCACGGCACCGATCACCAGTGACAGCATCATGGCCGTGACAAAATCCATCATCGCCAGATAGTCGAGGTTGACGTTGCCTTTGGGCAAACCGGTCGACAGAAACGCCGCCAGCCGCGCAATGGCGTTCGACAGCAGGCCCACGCAAAACGCCATGGCGATGGTCAGGGGATAGCTCGCATTGCGGGCCATCTGAAACTTGCCCGACGCGCCCCGTTTGCCGTAATTGACCGCATAAGTTTCGTCCAACCCCACATAGAGGGTTGTTTTTGAACTGCCGATGCCCTTTTCGATCCGGGCGATGCGTGCCGCAAAGTCTGTCTGCTGCGCCGACATGGCTTTCTGCCCCAGTGGTCCCCAGACCTCCGTTTGCCTGCGAACAATGGCGCAAATATGATCGAATAGGTGCCATTTCGTGCAAGGTCAGCCCACGGAGCCTTCAAGCGATATCGCCACCAAGGCCTGCGCCTCCATGGCAAATTCCATCGGCAGGGCCTGCAGCACGTCCTTGCAGAACCCGTTCACCACCAAGGCGACGGCCTCTTCCTCATCCATCCCGCGACTGCGGCAATAGAACAACTGGTCCTCATCCACCTTCGATGTGGTCGCCTCATGTTCGACCCGACTGGAGTTATTCTTGACCTCGATATAGGGCACCGTATGCGCCCCGCACTGGTCACCAATCAGCAGGCTGTCGCATTGCGTATAGTTGCGGCTGTCGGTGGCCTTTGGGTGCATGCTGACCAACCCACGATAGGTGTTCTGCGCACGGCCAGCGCTGATCCCCTTGGAAACAATACGGGATTTCGTACGTTTGCCCAGATGGATCATCTTGGTGCCCGTATCCGCCTGCTGCGCGTTGTTCGCAATGGCAATCGAATAGAACTCGCCCTGTGAATCGTCCCCACGCAAGATGCAGGACGGGTATTTCCATGTGATGGCAGACCCGGTTTCCACCTGCGTCCACATCACCTTTGCCCGGTCACCCCGGCAATCGGCGCGTTTGGTGACAAAGTTATAGATGCCGCCCACGCCGTTTTCGTCGCCCGGATACCAGTTCTGCACGGTGGAATATTTCACCTCTGCATCTTCCAGAATCACGATTTCCACCACCGCCGCGTGCAACTGGTGCGTATCGCGTTTCGGCGCCGTGCAACCTTCCAGGTAAGACACATATGCGCCCTTGTCGCAGATAATCAGCGTGCGTTCAAACTGCCCGGTATTCTCGGCATTGATGCGGAAATAGGTCGAAAGCTCCATCGGGCAGCGCACACCGGGGGGGATGTATACGAAACTGCCATCGGTATAGACAGCGGCG
>JANNBG010000639.1:0-1559 GCA_031385205.1 Rhodobacterales bacterium | reverse complement strand
CCAGCCCCAGCAGGCCGAAGATTAGCATATACAGACCCGACACCGCAAAGAACCCCACCAGTTGCGCCCATTGCAGGGGGGTGATGACCAAGGCGGGGATCAGTATCAGGGTCACCACGCTGGCCACAGCGGCCAAGGCGACCAACGCCGCCACTAGGACGATCAGGGCGGCAATCTTGCCCCGCACAAACGATGCGCGTGACAAGGGCCGCACGCCGATCAGCGGCAGCACGCCTGCCTTGCGGTCCAGCCCGATCAGCCCATGCCCAATCACAATCGCCGCCAGCGCGCCGATCAGCACCACATAAACCGAAAGGTTGCGCAGCAACGACAAGGGCGAAATCGCCGTCACCGGGTTATCCGGCACCGGTTGGCCCGCCTGCGCCAGAAACGCCGCCGCATCCACGTAGATGCGGTTCACCGTCGCTGTCGCCTGCCAGCCCAGCCACGCGGATATCAGCACCAGCCCCACAAACAGCACGCCCAACAGGGCCACCGTGCGGTCGCGCAGCACAAAGCGCAGGGCGTGCGTGGCAATCAGGGTGCTGCCCATCACGCCACCTGCACATCGGCCATGGGGGCCAGTGACAGATACAATTCCTCCAGTGCCATATCATCGCCATAGCGCGCGGTGACAGCGGCCATACTGTCATGAAACACCAGCTTGCCATGGCTGAGCACACCAATGCTGCTGCAAGTGCGCCCGATTTCAGACAGCAAATGCGTGTTCATGAAAATGGTCATGCCCATGTCAGCATTCAGCCGCCCGATCAGGTCGCGCAGCAGTTTGATGCCCATCGGATCAAGGCCTGATGTCGGTTCATCCAGAAACAGCACGGCTGGTTCATGCAAAATGGCCTGCGCCAGCCCGACGCGTTGCCGCATGCCCTTGGAAAACCCGCCCACACGCCGGTCGGCAAAAGCGGTGCAATCCAGCAGGTCCAACGTGGCGGCCACCCGCTTTGCAGGGTCTGCTACCCCGGACAGGCGGGCAAAGAACAAAAGGTTTTCCCGCGCCGTCAGCGTATCATACAGCCGCACGTTTTCCGGCACATAGCCTATGCCTCGGCGCACGCCCATCGGGTCGGCCCCGATGTCATGGCCCGCAATGATCGCTGTGCCCGATGCCGGTTTGGCCAGCGTGGTCAGCATCTGAATGGTGGTCGTCTTGCCCGCGCCATTATGGCCCAGAAAGCCAAATACCTGCCCTGCGGCGATATCAAACGTGAGCGCATCCACAGCAGTGCGTCCGTCGAACACTTGGGTCAGGGCGCGCAGGGAAAGGATGGGGTCTGGCATGGCATTTCCTTCTTTGGCGTCACAATAAAGATGAGCGCCCAAACATGCCGCCGCCTTGCCTGCACTTTACAATTTTGTGACCCGCTCTTGACGCATCATCAGCAGCGCCACTGCACTGATCGCGGCCCCCGCCAGAAACGTCGCCGGTGCGCCAAGCGTGTCCCACAGCAATCCAGCAATCACACTCGCCGCCAGCAGGGCCACGCCGCTGACCAGATTGAACAAGCCATAGGCCGTGCCACGCAGATCGGCGGGGGCGG
>JANNBG010000629.1:0-1550 GCA_031385205.1 Rhodobacterales bacterium | reverse complement strand
CGCCGCTTACAACGTGCCGTCGGGCATTCTGTTCGACATGCACCGGGATGTCGCGGCGCGAAAGCCCGGCGTTCTGACCAAGGTGGGCCTTGACACATTCGTCGACCCGATCCGCGAAGGCTGCGCGATGAATGCGCGCGCTGCGGCCCGACCCATCGTCCACCGGCACGACATGCACGGCGACACATGGCTGCATTTTCCCAACATCGCGCCCGACGTCTGCATCCTGCGGGCCACCACAGCGGATGAACGGGGGAACCTGACCTACGAACATGAAGGGGCCACTTTGGGGGGCCTTGAGCAGGCGATTGCAGTGCGCAACCATGGGGGATTGGTGATTGCGCAGGTCAAACGGGTAACGGCGGCGGGGTCTTTGCGCCCGCATGATGTGCGGGTGCCGGGGCATCTGGTGGATATGATCGTGGTCGATGCGGACCAGAAGCAGACCACCGAAACGGTGTATGACCCGGCAATTTCGGGCGAGGTGATGCGGCCTTGGGACAGCTTTTCGTATGCCGCGCATGGCGTGGAAAAGGTGATCGCACGGCGGGCGGCGATGGAATTGCGCAAGGGCATGACGGCCAATCTGGGGTTCGGGATATCGGCCATGGTGCCGCGGATTCTGCTGGAGGAGGGCCACGCGCAGGCGGTGACATGGGCGATTGAACAGGGTGCTGTGGGCGGCATGCCGCTGACCGGGTTTGCGTTTGGCTGTGCCAGTAATGCGGATGCGTTCATGCCCAGCCCCAGCCAGTTTACCTATTTTCAGGGTGGCGGGTTCGACATGACGTTCCTGTCCTTCATGGAGGTGGATGTGCAGGGCAATGTGAACGTGTCGAAATTGGGCAAAAAGCCATATCTGACAGCCGGTTGCGGCGGGTTTGTGGATATCACGGCGCATGCGAAAAAGATCGTGTTCTCGGGTTGGTTCGAGGCTGGGGCAGAGATTGCTTTGAGCGAAACAGGGCTGTCAGTGACGCGTCCGGGTAAGTTTAAGAAAATGGTGCAAGCAGTTGAACATGTGACATTTTCGGGGGAACGGGCACGGGCGCAGGGGCAGGACGTTTTGTATGTGACGGAACGCTGCGTGATGCGGTCAACGGATGCAGGGCTGGTGGCGGTGGAGGTGATGCCGGGGATTGATGCCGCGCGCGATATTGTGGCGGCGTCTGGGGGGCTTGTGACGGTGGCGGAAAATGCGGTGGTGATGCCACGGGCGCTGTTGCAGACCACGCCGATGGGGTGGGCACCATGAGCCACATTCATCTGCATTTGCGCGGGGCTGTGGCAGAGGTTTGTCTGGATAACCCGGCCAAGGGCAACGCGTTTACGCCGGAGATGCTGCGGCAGTTGGCGGCGCATTGCGATGTGATCGAACAGCGGGACGAGGTGGCATGTGTGCTGGTCACGGCCACAGGTGACCGGGCGTTCTGCACCGGGGCGAATATCAACGCGTGGGGGGATTTGCCGCCTGCAGAATTTGCGCGGCATTGGGTGCGGGATGGGCACAGGATTTTCGACCGGGTGGCACGATTGTGCAAACCGACGAT
>JANNBG010000623.1:0-2318 GCA_031385205.1 Rhodobacterales bacterium | reverse complement strand
CATAGACCTGCGACACATCCATCGCGCCGCGCGGTTGCGGGGCGGGATCGGTCTTGTCGCCGGTGATGACGCGCGGCGAAAATCCGGCGCGTTCAATCACCTCGGGCAGTTTGACAATTTCCAGTGCGCGGGCGCGGTGGGCAAGACGACGGATGAATCCACGTTCTTCCAGCGCCGTAATCAAGCGGTGGATGCCGGATTTTGACCGCAGATCAAGGGCATCTTTCATTTCATCAAAGGATGGTGGCACACCGTCACGGTCGGTGCGGGTCTTGATAAAATCCAAGAGCTCCAGTTGTTTGCGGGTCAACATTTGCCACTCTCCGTTGTGATTAACAATCCATGTTAATGGAATGTTCTGCCCGTGTTCTTGGTTTGTGTCAAGTGGGCACGAATCAGATGGATCAGAGTGGCAAGTAAGGCACCTCGGCACCCGCAATCAGAGGTCCATCGCCGATGGGACGGATTAAGAGGGCGTTGGCCTCGGTCAGGATGGTGAGAAGCGCGCTATCTTGACGCTCGAACGGGGTAATCAGACCAGCGGCAAGGCGCGCGCGCATGTAGTGGGCGCGGGGGCCGTTGGCGGGGATGTTTACTGCAAGCTGTGCGGTTTGGGTTTGTGGCGTGTGCGTCCCTTGGCCCAGCATCGCGCGCAACATGGGGAGCATGAACAGATGGCCGCACACGATGGCCGACACTGGGTTGCCGGGCAGGCCCAGCATCGGCACGCCGTGCAGGCGGCCCGCCATCAACGGTTTTCCGGGGCGCATGGCGATTTTGTAAAACGCGCGTTCCATGCCCATTTGGCCCGCAACTTTGCCAACAAGATCATGGTCGCCCACCGATGCGCCGCCGATGGTGACGACCAGGTCGGCCCCTTTGGCCATATCAAGCACCGTGCGAAGTGAGGCTTCCGTATCCCGCGCGACGGGCAGCATGCGGGCGATGCCACCTGCGTCTTCGACCAGCGCTTTTAGCGCGAAGCTGTTGGAGGCGATGATTTGGTCGGGGCGAGGAGATTCGCCCGGCATGACCAATTCATCACCCGTAGCAATGATGGCGACGACGGGGCGGCGGGTGACGGGGAGTTCGGCTATGTTCATAGCGGCGAGCAAAGCGATGTCGTTGGGGCGCAAAAGACGCGGCGGCAGGGTGCTGCCTGCGCGGAAATCTTGGCCCAAGGGGCGGATGTTGGTGCCCGCATCAAGGTTTTGGTGCAGGGCTATTTGGTTGCCGTATGCGTCAACATCTTCTTGGATGATGACGCTGTTTGCCCCTTCTGGCACGGGTGCGCCGGTAAAGATACGGATTGCCTGGCCGGGGGCGAGGGCGCCCTGAAAGGCATGACCAGCACCTGCCTCGCCGATGACGGTGAATGTGGCCCCGGAAGTGGCATCGCCATTGACCGCGTAACCATCCATCGCAGATGCAGGAAACGGCGGCTGGTCACGTTTTGCGATGGACGGGGCGGGCATAAAGCGGCCATTGGCGCGGGCAAGGGGCACGATTTCTGTGGGTAAAGGTTGAACGAGGGCGAAGACAAGGGCCAGTGCCTGTTCAACCGTTATCACGGCTTTGCCTCGTATCGCCCTGATTTTCCACCATCTTTCAGGATCAATGCAATGTCAGTGATGCGCATGGATTTTTCCACCGCTTTGAGCATGTCATAGACGGTGAGGGCGGCTATGGACACTGCTGTTAGCGCCTCCATCTCGACCCCGGTTTGGCCGGTTGTTTTGACGGTGGCTTCGATGATGACGGCGTAGCGGCTATCATCCAGCGTCAGCTCAACCGCCACTTTGGTGATCGGCAACGGGTGGCAGAGCGGGATCAGATCGGCGGTTTTCTTGGCGGCCATGATGCCTGCAAGGCGGGCCACGGCCAGAACATCGCCCTTCTTGGCTTGGCCGGAGCGGACGATTTCAAGGGTTGCGGCGGTCATTTCCACCACGCCCCGGGCGGTGGCTATGCGGGATGTCACGGCCTTGTCTGACACATCGACCATATGGGCGTGGCCAGCGTCATCGAAATGGCTAAGGCCCGACGGTGTGGCCATCACATGCCGCCTTGGGCTTGCAGGGGGGCGGATAGGATGGCTTTGGTGGCGGCGGTCACATCGGCCTGGCGCATCAGGCTTTCGCCGATGAGGAAACATCGCGCGCCGAAGAGGGCGAGGTCTGCCAGATCGGCGGGGGTGTGCAGGCCAGACTCGGAAATGATCAGGCGGCCTTCGGGCACCCGGCGGGCCAGCTCGCGGGTGGTATCGAGTGACACCTCAAACGTGTTGAGGTTGCGGTTATTGATGCCCATAAGCGGCG
>JANNBG010000610.1:0-2617 GCA_031385205.1 Rhodobacterales bacterium | reverse complement strand
ACGCCCCCTGACCCGCCAGAGATAAACCCGCCAATCGTCGCCGTCGCGTAGGTCGACGAAAACATCCGTATTTCCTGACCCGACGCCTTGGTCACCGCATCCACATCCTTCAGCAGACACCCCGGTTGCACCACAACCCGCCCCGGATGCATTGCCACAACCGCATTCAGATGCTTCGTATGCAGCACGATCCCGCCCGCCAAAGGCATCGCCTGCCCATAGTTCCCCGTCCCTGCCCCCCGCGTCGTGACCGGCACATCATGGGCATAGGCCACCCGCAACACCTCGATCACCTCCGCCTCAGACTTAGGGGCCACCACGAAATCAGCCGTCACATGGTCCAGCCGCGCCTTCAGCGCCGGTGAATACCAGAAGAAATCGCGTGATTTGGCCCGTACAGACACCGGGTTGTCGTCAATCTCCAGATGCGCAAGGGCGGCTTTGGCGGCGGTTAAATTCATGGCTTCCCCATCAGATGGTCAAGTTCCGCATAATCCGGCATGGTCCGGTCAATTTGCATCCCGTCACGCAAAACAATCCGGTCCGATTGCGGGCGTGATAACGCCTCAGACCAATCCCGCGCTTTCAGGATCACAAGGTCCGCAGGTGCCCCCAAAGCCAGCGACGGCGCGTCAAACCCACAGGCCCGCGCCGGGTTACCCAGCACAGATTGCACCCAATCCGGCCCGGTATGGTCCAGATGCCCGATCCTTGTCGCTTCGCGCAAGACCTCCAGCATATCCATGTCGCCATAGGCATAGAACGGATCGCGCGTGTTATCTGACGCAAAGCTGACGTTGATCCCCCGCGCCTTCATCTCATGCACCAAGGTTATCCCCCGCATCCGTGGCGTCCGCCCCGGCACACGGTCCTGCAGATACAGATTGCACATCGGCAGACTGACCACATGCAACCCCGCGCGTGCCACCACATCCAGCGTCGCCATCGCCGCAGCCTCATCCATCGCCGACACCGAACAGCAATGCCCCACCACCACAGGCGCGGAAAACCCGGTATCCAGCACCGCCGCCGCTATCTGGCGCAGCGTGTTTGACCCTGTATCCAGCGTCTCATCCACATGGAAATCCGCCGATAACCCCCGTTTTGCCGCCATGTTCAGAAAGTCATGAATGCGCGTCACAATATCGGGCACCGGATAGGTCACCATCCCCAGCACACCGCCATGCGCTGCCACCACATCCGCCGTATGCCGGAACGCCCCGTCGGTGGAGAACCCCTCACACCCGATCAGACAGGCCGCCTGCAGATCAATCCGCCCCGCCCAAGCCTCGCGCAATGCCGCAAACACCGGCCAGGAAATATCATCCTGCGGCGGTGCCGAATCCAGATGCGTCCGCACCGCGCGCGTCCCATGCGCATAGGCCGTGCGCAGCGAAAACTCCGCCCGCGTGCGCACATCCGCGGCATGCCACCGCGCCCCACTATCGCCCCGCACCGCGTTCAGCGCGCCCATGAACGTGCCATCCGGGTTGGGCGACCGTGGCCAGATATGCCCCTTGTCCAGATGCGTGTGCATATCCACAAAGGCCGGCAACACCATCGCCCCCTTCATATCCACGCCAATCGCCTGTTCACCCGCAATCACCCCGCCTGCAAGCGAGATATTCGTGCGCACCAGATCGCCCTTTTGGCCAATCAGGCAGGCAGGCACCGTCACGTTTTCCAACGTCACCGGCCCCAATGGGATGCGCAGAAAATCCATCATTGCTCCCGGCTCAGGGCACTTTCATGCCATTTCCGCAGGAAAAACCATGACAGAAAACTCGTCGCCGCAAAGATGATCACCCCCACCACCGCAATCATGATCAGGGCTGCAAACATGCGTGGATAGTTCAGCCGATAGCTCGCCTCCAGTATCCGAAACGCCAGCCCCGATGATGACCCCGAAATCCCCGCCACATATTCCGCCACAATCGCCCCGATCAACGCCAGCCCCCCCGCAATCCGCAAGCCACCCAGGAAATACGGCGCCGCCGATGGCAGTTGCAGGAACAGCAGCTTTTGCCACCACGTCGCCCCATAAATCGCGTACAGATCGCGCAGGTTGCTGTCCGTCGATTTCAAGCCCAGCGTCGTATTCGACAGAATGGGAAAGAACGCCACAATCCACGCGCAAATCAACACCCGCGCCAAAGGGTCTTGCACATAGATAAAGATCAAGGGTGCGATCGACACAATCGGCGTCACCTGCAACACCACCGCATAGGGAAAGAACACCAGTTCCGCAAACCGGCTTTGCGTGAAAAGGATCGCCAGCAACACCCCCCCGACAACCGCAATTGCCAGCGCCATGAACGTAATCTTCAACGTCACCAGCAAAGATGCGAACAGCATCGCGTAATCCTTCAGAAACCGTGCCCACACCTTGGCCGGTTCCGGAAAGATCATGCCCCGCGTTTGCGTGCTGTTGGAAAACCAGTGCCAGCCCCAGATTGTCAGCACCACCACCAGCACCGGCAAGGCCCAGCGCGCCACCGATTCGATCCGCCGGTTCCTTGCCCGGCGCGCCTCATCTGCGTCATAGGTCGGGTCAGAGATGGTCATGGTTCTGATCCCCAATCGCCACCCGCAACGCATCCGACACCACATGCGTCTG
>JANNBG010000596.1:0-1991 GCA_031385205.1 Rhodobacterales bacterium | reverse complement strand
GGTTGAGGCGGGCAAAGTCTGCGAAGGCACCGTCTGCTATACAGGCGATATTCTGGACCCGGACCGTGCCAAGTACGACCTGCATTACTATGTAGATCGCGCCAAGGAACTCAAATCCGCAGGCGCACATGTGCTGGGCCTCAAGGATATGGCGGGCCTGCTCAAACCCTCCGGTGCCCGCATCCTTATCAAGGCGCTGAAGGAAGTGGTCGGCCTGCCCATTCACTTCCACACCCACGATACATCCGGTGCCGGTGCCGCCACCATCCTCGCCGCCTGTGATGCCGGTGTCGATGCCGTCGATGCCGCCATGGATGCGTTTTCCGGCGGCACCTCGCAACCCTGCCTTGGCAGCATTGTCGAGGCGCTCCGCCATACCGACCGCGACACCGGCCTCGACATCGCCGCCATCCGCACGATGTCCAACTATTGGGAACAGGTCCGCGCCCAATACGCCGCCTTCGAATCCGGCATGCCCGCGCCCGCGTCCGAGGTCTACCTGCACGAAATGCCCGGTGGCCAGTTCACCAACCTCAAGGCCCAGGCGCGTTCCTTGGGGCTCGAGGACCGCTGGCACGAGGTGGCCCAAGCCTATGCCGATGCCAACCAGATGTTTGGCGATATCGTTAAGGTCACACCATCCTCCAAAGTCGTCGGCGACATGGCCCTGATGATGGTCGCCCAAAACCTTTCTCGCGCCCAGGTCGAAGACCCCGCCGTTGACGTGGCCTTCCCCGAATCTGTCGTCGATATGCTGAAAGGCAACCTCGGCCTGCCCCATGGTGGCTGGCCCGCTGGCATTCAAACCAAGGTGCTCAAGGGCGAAAAACCTTTGACGGCGCGCGCAGGCGCATCCCTTGCCGCCGTCGATATCGACGATGTCCGCGCACGCCTGAACGCCGAACTCGCCATGCGCGAAGACGATGAAGAACTCGAACCCGTCGATGACGAAGACCTGAACGGATACCTGATGTATCCCAAGGTCTTCCTCGACTACCGCGCGCGGCATAACCTTTATGGCCCCGTCCGCACCCTGCCCACCCGCACGTTCTTCTATGGCATGGAACCGGGCGAGGAGATTACTGCCGAAATAGACCCCGGCAAAACGCTTGAACTGCGCCTGCAGGCCGTGGGCGAAACCACCGATGATGGCGAGGTCAAAGTGTTCTTCGAACTCAACGGCCAACCCCGCGTCATCCGCGTGCCCAACCGCGCGATCAAGGCCAAAGCCGCCGCCAAACCGAAAGCCGCCGACGGCAACCCCGCCCATATCGGCGCGCCCATGCCCGGCTCCATTGCATCCTTGGGCGTGAAGGCCGGTCAAAAGGTCAACGCGGGCGACCTTTTGCTGACCATCGAGGCAATGAAGATGGAAACCGGCCTCCACGCCGACCGTGCCGGCGTGGTAAAGGCGGTCTATGTGCAGGCTGGCAGCCAGATTGATGCCAAGGATCTGCTGGTGGAACTGGAGGCATAATGGGCCACGTCACAGGCCTTTACGCAGTCATGCTGGCAGTCCTGTTCCTCGTCCTGTCCTTGCGTGTCGTCGTCTATCGGCGCGGCAACAAGATATCCTTGGGTGATGGCAACGACCCCATCCTGCAACAGCGCGTCCGCGCACAAGGCAACTTTTCCGAATATGCCCCCTTCGGCCTTGTCATGATGCTGATCAGTGAGGCGCAGGGCACAGCCCCCATCTGGCTGCACATCTGCGGCACCCTGCTGGTCGTCGGGCGCGTCATGCATGGCGCGAACTTCACCTTCGGCCTGCGCCAGATGCCCCTGCGCGTTGGTGGCATGGTGCTGACCTTCCTCTCCCTCGGCCTTGGTGCCCTGATGGCCCTCCCCCTGTAACTTCCTCTGTTCTCAACTATCTTCGGGGGGGGCTGCGATGCAATCGCAGACGGGGGCAGACAGCCCCCACTGTCTGGATCAGAAGAACCCAACATCTCAAAATCGTGGGTAGGGCGGGGTTCACCCCGCCACCCGTT
>JANNBG010000494.1:0-5249 GCA_031385205.1 Rhodobacterales bacterium | reverse complement strand
GATCGACTATGCCCAACGCAACCGCAACCTGCCTTTCATCGGCAAAGTGCGGTTTCCATGAACCTGATGTGGCTTTTGCGTCTGCGCCGATTGCTTCAGCACCCGCCGTCCACACAGCGCGTGATGCTGGTGCTGGTCGTGGTGGTCCTGTGTCTGGCGCTTGTTGGGGTGGAAAAACTGTGGGGCTGGCCAGATTGGCTGACGGTGAACAGGGTAAGGCGATAGGCACTATGGCAACGGGGGGAATCGCGTTAGGCTGACGCGTCCGTATTGAAAGGCCGTGGTGCATGCTCAGGCTTATTCTGGTGATTGGAGCGCTGCTGGCCGGGGCTGCGTGGTTCATGTCCGCCCCCCGCCCCTTGCCCGACGCCACCTTTGCGGGCCTTTTGGGCAACGAACGCCGTGGTGAGGCGGTGTTCTGGGCCTCTGGCTGTGCGTCCTGCCATATGGCCGAAGGGGCCACAGGCGATGCGCAATTGGTGCTGGTGGGTGGCAAAAAGTTTCCTTCACCCTTTGGCACCTTCACGGCCCCCAACATCTCATCTGACAAGGCACAAGGTATTGGCGCATGGTCCGTGGCGGACCTTGGCAACGCCCTGATGCGCGGTGTGGGGCAGAAGGGCGAGCATCTGTATCCGGCCCTGCCCTATGCGTCCTACACACACATGACCCGGCAGGATGTGGCCGATCTGCACAGCTTTCTGGCCACCCTGCCCGCCGATGCGACGCCAAGTCAGCCGCATGATCTGGGCTTTCCGTTCAATATCCGGCGCAGCCTTGGCTTTTGGAAGCTGTTGTTCCTGAAAGAGGATTGGGTTCTGACAGGTGATCTGACCGCACCCGAACAACGGGGACGGGTGATTGTGGAGGCGATGGCGCATTGCGGTGAATGCCACACGCCGCGCAATCTGCTGGGTGGGATGCAGCGCGATGCATGGCTGTCAGGTGCGCCAAACCCGTCGGGCAAAGGCATGATCCCGAACATCACGCCGGGCGGGTTGGAATGGTCAGAAAGCGAGATTGTGGAGTATCTGACCACGGGTTTCACGCCAGAATTTGACAATGCGGGGGGCTTGATGGCCGAGGTCGTGGAAAACATGGCGCGGCTGCCGGAGAGTGACCGGGCGGCGATTGCAGCCTATCTGAAACGCGTGCCTGCCGTGGCCAAAGCCGAATGATCCTGATTGGGCAATACGATTCGCCCTTTGTGCGGCGGGTGGGGATTGCGATGCGGCTGTATGGCATGGCGTTCGACCATCGGCCGTTCAGCGCGTTCAGTGATGCGGCGGCCTTGGGGGCGGTGAACCCGTTGATGCGGGTGCCGGTGCTGGTGCTGGACAGTGGCGAGGTGCTGGTAGATTCGGTGACAATTCTGGACCATCTGGATGAGGTGGCGGCCGCTGCAGCCTTGTTGCCGCGCACAGGTGCGGCGCGGCGGGCGGCGCTGCGGCACATGGCGCTGGCCTTGGGCGTGGCGGATAAGGGTGTGGCGCTGTTTTATGAGCGGCGCATGCATGACGTGGTTGCCGATGCCTGGGAGGCGCGGCTGCTGTCGCAAGTGACGGCGACATTGGCGGTGCTTGACCAATCGCTGCGGGGCGCATGGTTTGGCGATGTGATGACGCATGCGGATATCGCGATGGCCTGCTGCTGGCGGTTTCTGACCGAGGCGCATCCGTCACTGGGCCTGTGGGCTTATCCGGCCTTGGCCGATCATGCGGCGCGGATGGAGGGGAAGGCAGCGTTTCGTGAGATATCACAGGTGTTTGTGCCACCATCTTGATGTGATGCATAAAGATGATGGGTTGGCACCTTCCTTACAACAACCCGCGCAAATGCCGCCGCAAAATCTTGCCTGATGCGGTTTTCGGGATGGTGTCAGTGAACCGCACGCCTGCCAGCCGTTTATATGTGGCGACCTGCCCGGCCAGATGCGCCATCACTGCCTCATCCGTGATCGTGCTATCCCCACGCCGCACGATAAAGGCAATCGGCCTTTCACCCGCCTCATCATCCGCCTGACCGATCACCGCGCAATCGCCGATATCGGGGTGGCCCAGCAGGATCGCCTCCAGTTCCGCCGGGGCGACCTGAAAGCCTTTGACCTTTATCAACTCTTTCACCCGGTCCAGAATCCACAGATAACCATCTGCATCAATCTCCCCCAGATCGCCCGTGCGCAGCCAGCCATCCGGTGTGACCGTACGCGCGGTTGCCTCGGGGTTGTTCAGGTAGCCCAGCATCACCTGCGGGCCGCGCACCCACACCTCACCCGCCTCGCCCACGGGCATATCCGTTAATGTTTCAGCATCCACCACGCGGCTTTGCGTGAGCGGTGCCGTTTGGCCCACTGCGCCGACGCGCGATTGACCCGGTGGTGTCAAATGTGTGATCGGGCTGGCTTCGGTCATGCCGTAACCTTGCATCACCTCGCACCCCAACCGCGTGGCGCAGGCCGTGGAAAGCGTGATCCCCAAGGGCGCCGCTGCCGACATGATCAGGCGCACGGATGACAGATCGAATTGATCCACCATCGGGTGTTTTGCCAGCGCCAACACCAATGGCGGCACGACCATCAGCTTTTCCATACGGTGTTCGGCAATCAGACGCAGCGAGGTTTCAAGATCAAACCGCGGCAGAGTTACGAGTGTGCCACCCGCCCAAAGATACGTGTTCATCAGCACCATCATGCCATAAATATGGAAGAACGGCAGAATGGCGAGCGTTGTGGAACCGGGCGGCAATGACAGCAAAGTGCCACCCTGCATAAGGTTGGCCACAAGGTTATGGTGTGACAGCATCACCCCTTTGGGCAGTCCCGTGGTGCCCGAAGAATAGGGCAACACGACGATGCCATTTTTCAGATCAACAGGTACTTGCACAGCAACCGCAGGACCAAAAAACGCAGCCAACCCCACCTCATCCGCCATGATGATGTCGGTCACACCTGTGCCTGTCACGGCCTCACGCGCGATATCCGCCAATGCGGGTGGCACGAACAAGATCACGGCACCCGAATCGATCAGCTGATGCCGCAGCTCGCCCGCCGTATACGACGGATTTGCCGTGGTCAGCGTGCACCCGGCCCAAGCGGAGCCATGAAAAATCACCGCAAATTCCGGGCAGTTGCCAGACATCAAGGCAACGACATCCCCCTTGCCGAGCCCCCGTTCAGCCAGCCCCCCGGCAAAGCGTTGCGTTTGGTTTATCAGCGCAGCGCCTGTCATTACGCGGCCGGTCAGCCCGTCAATCAGGGCCGGACCATCGGGCACAAGGCCCGCAAAGACCGCTTCGGTGATGGATTGCGCGGGAATGGACATGGCGGGATAGGGGCTGTGGTGGATCATTGCAGGGCTCCATGGTGTTGTGCAATGCTAACCATGGTTTGGCGATTTCTGCACAAGAATTTTGCACCGCATGAAAACGCATGGTGGCCATGCGCGCAGGGCGAATTGACTTCGCCAAAGGTGCATCCTTTAATTGCCGGGCAGGAGTGCCAGATGACCACCCAGACAACCACGCCCCCCGATATCACCGTTCTGCCCATCATCGCGGCGATTGCGGTGTGCCACATGCTGAATGATCTGATGCAATCGCTGATCCCCGCGATTTATCCGCTACTGAAGGATGAATTGACGTTAAGTTTCGGGCAGATCGGGTTGATAACATTCGTCTTTCAAGGCACGGGCTCGATTCTGCAACCGATTGTGGGCATGGTGACCGACAGGCGGGCCCTGCCCTATTCACTGCCCTTTGGCATGGGGCTGACGTTGGCGGGGTTGGTGGTTTTGGCGCATGCGCACAGTTTTGCAATTGTTCTGCTGGCGGTGATGTTTGTGGGGATGGGATCATCGGTGTTTCACCCCGATAGCAGCCGGATTGCACGGCTGGCGGCGGGCAAACGCAAGGGCTTTGCACAGAGCGTGTTTCAGGTGGGCGGCAATGCGGGGTCATCGCTGGGGCCGTTGCTGGCGGCGTTCATCGTGGTGCCGTTCGGGCAGATCAGCCTGGAATGGTTCGGCGGTGTGGCCTTGGTCGGCATGGTGATCCTGTGGTTCGTGGGGCGCTGGTATGCGGGCGAAGGCATGGTGCGCATGACGGCGGCACGGGCGCGGGCGGTGGGCAATGCGCTGCCTGCCGCGACGGTGCGGTTTGCGCTGGGTGTGTTGATTTTGTTGATGTTTTCCAAGTTCGTCTACCTTGGGTCATATTCCAGTTATTACACGTTTTATCTGATCGAGCATTTTGGCCTGTCGGTGCCAGAGGCGCAATTCTATCTGTTTGTTTTTCTGGCAAGCGTGGCGGTAGGCACCATCATTGGCGGCCCGATTGGTGACAGGATCGGGCGCAAGCGGGTGATTTGGGTGTCGATTTTGGGCGTGGCACCGCTGTCTTTAACCATTCCCTATGTTGGATTTGGGGTGACTGTCGCGCTGTCGTCTTTGGCAGGGATGATCCTCGCCTCGGCCTTCCCGGCGATGGTGGTTTATGCACAGGATTTGCTGCCCACGAAAACCGGCACGATTGCGGGGCTGCTGTTCGGGCTGGCGTTCGGGATGGGCGCAATTGGGGCGGCGGCGATTGGGTATCTGGCAGATTTGACCAGCATCACTTACGTCTTTTGGCTGTGTGGTTTCTTGCCCCTGATCGGGGCGCTGGCATTGTTTTTGCCGGAAGTGAAGCATTAGTTGGTTTTGATGCGCAAGCGTCGGAAATGGCGGCAAAAACGACGTCTTCCCGGCGTCTTCTTTAGATCCGTATGTTCAGGACAGGTTGGCGGCAGATTACCCTCGCCCCAGCTTTGCCATCCGTGCGGCGCGCAGTTGCGCAAAATCGTCGCCCGCGTGATAGGATGACCGGGTCAGCGGCGTGGCCGATACCATCAGAAAGCCCTTGCCATAGGCCGCCTTTTCATAGGCTGCGAATTCATCGGGGGTCACAAAGCGCGCGACGTGATGGTGTTTTGGCGAAGGCTGCAGGTACTGCCCGACGGTCAGAAAATCCACATCCGCGGCGCGCATGTCATCCATGACCTGTCCCACGGCCATGCGTTCTTCGCCCAAACCAACCATGATGCCGGATTTGGTGAACATGGTGGGATCCTGTTCCTTGACCTTCTGCAGCAGGCGCAGGGAATGGAAATAGCGGGCGCCGGGACGCACCTCGGGGTACAAGCCGGGCACGGTTTCAAGGTTGTGATTGAACACATCGGGGCGCGCCTCGACCACCATTTCAAGTGCGGATGGAGG
>JANNBG010000489.1:0-2446 GCA_031385205.1 Rhodobacterales bacterium | reverse complement strand
GGTTTTGCACCACGATGTGGTGTGTGTGTATACGCAACCGCCACGGCCTGCGGGGCGGGGGAAAGCTTTGCGGCTGAGTGCGGTGCATGCGCGGGCTTTGGCCTTGGGTTTGCCGGTACGGCACCCGGTTTCGCTGCGCAGCATTGAAACAGTTGCGGACTTTGCTGCGTTGCAGCATGATGTTGCGGTGGTGGTGGCCTATGGGTTGATCCTGCCGCAAGCAGTGCTGGATGCGCCGCGCTTTGGGTGCCTGAATATCCACGCTTCTTTACTGCCGCGCTGGCGTGGGGCGGCGCCGATCCACCGGGCAGTGATGGCAGGCGACGCGGAGACGGGTATATGCATCATGCAGATGGCTTTGGGGCTGGATACAGGGCCGGTTTTGCTGCGGCAGGTGACGGGGATTGGGGGGGAAGAGACGACGCAGGACATGCATGACCGGCTTTCGGTGATGGGCGCGGGGTTGATCTTGCAGGCGTTGGAGGGTTTAAGAACACTTGTTCCGGAACCGCAATCCGAGGTGGGCGTGACCTACGCCCACAAGATCGACAAGGCCGAGGCGCGGGTGAATTGGCACCGCCCAGCAGTGGAGGTAGACCGTCTGATACGGGGCCTGTCGCCGTTTCCGGGGGCGTGGTGCGACATGGTGGGGGAACGGGTCAAACTGCTGCGATCCGTGGTTGTTGATGGCCATGGCGCTGCGGGGCAGGTGCTGAACGGGATGACAATCGCCTGTGGCACAGGGGCGGTGGAGGTGACCTTGGCGCAACGCGAAGGCAAGCGGGCGATGGGGCGGGACGCATTCCTGCGCGGGTTTGCGATGCCCAAGATCGTATCCTGATTGTTCAAGAAACCTTGCGAATCAAGTCCTTGAGCGAGAACCCTTTGCCGCCGGTGCCAGCCCAGGCGATGCGCCCCTGCCATGCGGCAAACAGAATGGCCGCCGCTTCGGGTGAGCCCAACCGTTGTGCCAGCGCCGCCTCCACCCGCCTGCGCCACGCCATGGCACGGTCATGCAGGGCTGCAGTGGCCATCGCCGGAACGGACGTTGATTCCAGTGATTTCAACAGGATGGCTGCCCCTTTGACGTTCAGCGCGGCCTCGGATTCCGCGGTCTGCAGCGCCAGATCGAGATCATCCCAAGCCGCCAGCAAGGCCGCCTCGACCATCGCGCGCTGCGATCCGTAACGTTGCACCAGCGTCGGGGCCGCAAGACCAGTGGCCCGCGCAACCGGCCCAAAACCTGCGGCCTTTTCGCCACCCTGCGCGATCAGCGTACGAATTGCGGCAAAAACGGTGGAGTCGGGAATGATGCGGGGTCTGGCCATGTTGCAACATATCAGAACAAACGTTCATTTTCAATCATGGTTTGAAGGGGGCCATTCCTGCGCGGGCAAGTTCATCGGCGCGTTCATTTTCCGCATGCCCCGCATGTCCCTTGATCCAACGCCATGTTACTTTGTGACTGGCTTGTGCGGCATCAAGCCTTTGCCATAAATCAACATTCTTGACTGGATCCTTGCCCGATGTGCGCCAGCCGTTCCGCTTCCAGCCATGGATCCACTCCGTCACGCCATTCTTTACATAGGCGCTGTTGGTGATGATGGTGATCTCTGACGCACGCGCCAAAGCCTCAAGCGCCGAAATGGCGGCCAGCAGTTCCATCCGGTTGTTGGTGGTATGCGCCTCGCCACCCGATAGTGTACGTTCCTTCACAATTGTTGCGCCCTCGCGTGCGATCATCAGAACGCCCCAGCCTCCGGGGCCAGGATTGCCGGAACAGGCACCGTCGGTATAGGCAAAAAGGTCCGGCATTTACAACTCTTCCACCATAACGACGCCATGCATGGCCTTGATGGCCCCCCGGATTTGCGGCGTGATCGGATAGGGATTTGGCAGGATCAAGTCTATTTCCTGACCAGTTTCATCGGGCACGCAAAGGGTGATCTGGGCCTTTGTGCGGCCCTGTACCTGCGCCAAAAGCGTCGCAATCGAGGTTGCCGCCTCGGCCCGGTTCAGGTGAATGCGGAAGGCAGAGGCCCCACCGCCTTCGGCTACCGCATCAATCGCGACGGCCCCGCGGGCGAGTAATTTGAGCGTTTCTCCCTCCAGCGTCGCCTCGACAGTGAGGACGACATTCTGCCCCGCCTCCAGCAGGTCACGCGCGGATTCCAGGGTATCGGAAAAAACGGTTACCTCAAAAAGCCCTGTGGGATCAGAACATTGCACAAAGGCAAAACGATTGCCGCGGGCAGATTTGCGTTCCTGCTTGCCGCTGATGGAGGCGGCTAGTTTGGCAACGAGGGGTCCACGTTCGGCCATAGCCGTCACTTCAGCGAGCGTCTTCACATCCTTGCGGCGCAGAGTGGACATGTAGTCGTCAAGCGGGTGGCCCGATAGATAGAAACCCACGGCCAGATGCTCCTGCGCGAGCCGTTCGATGGGC
>JANNBG010000486.1:0-3441 GCA_031385205.1 Rhodobacterales bacterium | reverse complement strand
ATGGGGAGAAAGCCTCGATCACGATGGCGGGCTATGCGGATTACTGCGTGGTGTTTGCGCGGGTCGGCGCGGCCGGCGCGAAAGGCATAGGCGCGATCGTGGTGCCGCTCAATGCGCCGGGTGTGACGCGACGCGTCTACGACAGCATGGGCGGCAAACTGACCGGGCGCGGCTCGCTGTTCTTCGACAATGTGCGCGTGCCGCGCGATCACCAACTCGGTGCCGACAGCGCCGGTTTTGCGCAGCTTTGACGCAGGTTTGGCGCGGGCGTTTTATCTGGATTATCTGGGTTTTGCGGTGGATTGGGAGCATCGCTTTGAACCCACCTTGCCGCTGTACACGCAGATCAGCCGGGCGGGATTGGTCTTGCATCTTTCGGAACATCATGGCGATGCGTCACCGGGGGCCTGCGTCTTTGTGCGGATGACGGGGCTGGTGGCGTTTCATGCGGAACTGCTGGGCAAAAAATATGCGACGCTGCGGCCGGGGATTGCGCACAAGGATTGGGGCCAGGAAATGGTGTTGACGGACCCGTTCATGAACCATCTGCGGTTTTGTGAATGCTAGGCGACCTTGCGCACTTCCACGCCTGCGGCAGCGAGCCAGAGGGCATCCAGATCACGCAGGGCAGCAGCATCAAACTGGCTGAGGTCTTCCCAGTAACGCCCTGACAGGATGATATAATTCAGCTCTGTCTCGCACGCCAATGCCTGTGCGGCCAATCGGTCATTGAACGACACGGGCCGCTGGCCCGCCAGCGTTTCGCGGCGCGCCCTTGGAAAGGTCAGGCGCGAGGGCGCGGTGGACAGGTTGACCATGGCGCAGCCCTGCATGGCGGCAAGGATCATCAGGCGGGCTGATTTCGCCTCCAGTGATTGCAGGGTGATGTCGGGGCGCAACGGGTCTGGTGTGCCGGTGCCATAGAAATGCGTGGGGCCACGGGCAGGATAGACCATATCGCAGCCAAACATGGCGATGACGTGGGGCTGCAGATCATGCAGCGCCCAGTAGGCGGCGGTAAAGGCCATGGTGGCCCCGGCATAGACAAAGCCGCCATAGGCATTTTGGGCGGGCACGAAGGTGGTTTGTGTCACGATGCGCTGATTGGCGCGAGCAACGGGCACACGGTCGGCGGGGAAGTCATACGGATGGATCATGACATCCCAGTCATCGCGCACGGCATGGGCGTTGTTGATGGCGACAATACTCTCAAATTGTGCACGCGGCCAATCGCGGGCCATGGTCACGTTCGGGCTGGACCCAAGGATCAGAATATTCCGCATGTCGTGCCCTTGCTGTTACCGACTGTCGGCCTTGACAGCGGATATAGGCGAGGCGTTGGCAAAGGCGAGGATGCAGGTGCAGAAATATACCTACAGCCCTGCGCCGTCCATCTGGGCCCAATAGCCGCGCATGCGGCGGCGGTAGCGGCGCTCGCATTTTTCCTGCCATGCGGCGATGGTGGGATGGGCCAGCATGGCCACCATTTGGGCCAGCATGCGGGGGGCATAATGCTGGATGGTCATATCCTGCACGGTGCCGGTGGCGCGGGCGTGGAAATAGGCGTCGGTGTGGCGGTCATTTGCTTCGCCCATCTTGCCGGCACCCCGGCCCCGGTTGCGGCGCGCCAAGTAGGTGTCATAGGTTTTGACGGCATAGTGATTGTACTGAGCAAGGTCATGGCGGCAGGCATGGGCGGGGAAGTTGCGCAGTTGCCGCCAGAGGGGAATGGTCAGATCGACGTCATGCAAGTGGCCGCCTGCGTCCATGTAAGTCAGCAGTTCGCCGTTGAAACCCACGAGGGAATGGTTGTGGATTTCCTTGAATCGCGCTGGATTGCGCGTCAGCGATTTGACAGGGCTGGAAGCCATGTGCCGGGTGGGCATGCGCCAATGGAATTGCGCGGTCACGGGTTTGGGCCGCCAGCGATCCGGCCCGTTTGCGCCAAAAGTGGCGGAATTCAGGGCGATGATATCGGCGTGGGCGGGGGCGTTTGCCAGCAGGGCTTGCAGGGATTGGTCGCCCACATGCACGTTGAGGAATTCGTCGACATCCATGACCATCAGCCAATCGGTGGCATCAACGGCGCAATGCCGCCGCAGGGCCTTGTAGGATTCGGCTTGGGGGGATTTACCGGGGTCAACATCGTGCTGAAAATGGGTGATGAAGCCCGCAGCGGCGATGGCATCGAGCAATTCATGCGTGCCATCGGTGCTGTCATTGGAGGCGATAACAATGCGCGCGAAGCCCAAGGTCAGGTGATGTGCGACCCATTCCAGCAGAAAAGGGCCTTCATCGCGGACAGCAGCAATCAGGCAGCTGCGCACCAATCAGACAGAAAAGCTGGTGCCGCAGCCGCAGGATGCGGTGGCATTGGGGTTCTGGATGATGAACCGCGCGCCGATCAGTTCTTCACTGAAATCAATCACGGCGTTTTGCAGGAAGGGCAGCGAGATGGCATCAACCAAGACGCGCTGGCCATCCTTTTCCAAGACCAGATCATCGCATGCGGCATCATCCAGCCGGATGTCATATTGAAAGCCGGAACAGCCGCCGCCTTCAACGGCCACACGCAGGGCCTGTGCGCGGCCCGTGGTTTCGGCGATTTCGGCCAGACGCGCATAGGCGCGGTCTGTGACACGCGGTGGAAGGGTCAGGTTCATGGAATACCCCTGTGGGCAATGGATTACATGGTGAATATAGGTTGGGCGACGCGTAATCACAAGCGAGGCTTCCCCATTGCTCGCCCCCTATGCCTGCCAGCCTGACGCGAGCCTTGGACGGCTGCATGCGGAACGCATGTCATCATTCCGCTCGCCGTTTCAACGCGACCGGGACCGGATCATCCATTCGTCGGCGTTCCGCAGGCTGAAGCACAAGACGCAGGTGTTTGTGGAACATGAGGGGGATTATTACCGCACGCGGCTGACGCATAGCATCGAGGTGGCGCAGGTGGCGCGGACGATTGCGGGGGTGCTGGGGCTGAACACGGATTTGGCGGAGTGTATCGCACTTGCGCATGATCTGGGGCACACGCCGTTCGGCCATACGGGCGAGGATGCGCTGGGGGCCTTGATGGCGCCTTATGGGGGGTTTGACCATAACGCGCAGGCATTAAGGATCGTGACAAGGCTGGAGCGGCACTATGCGGATTTCGACGGGCTGAATTTGACGTGGGAATCGTTGGAGGGGATTGCGAAACATAACGGGCCGGTGATCGGGCCAAATGCCGACGACAAGCATGCAGGGCCGTTGCCCTATGCGCTGGCTGCGGCGAATGCGGAATGGGATTTGGGGCTGGATACGTTTGCCAGTGCGGAGGCGCAGGTGGCGGCGATTGCGGACGATGTGGCCTACAGCCATCACGATTTGCATGATGGGCTGCGGTCGGGGCTGTTTACCGAAGTGCAACTGATGGCCTTGCCCGTGACGGGACCAGCC
>JANNBG010000484.1:0-1563 GCA_031385205.1 Rhodobacterales bacterium | reverse complement strand
CCTCCATCGCCTTTTACAAACTGCTGGGGTTGGAAATTACGCGCCGCAATGACTATGAAGGCGGGCGCTTTACGCTCGTGTTCATGGCAGCCCCCGGCCAGCCTGATTGCCCGGTGGAACTGACCTATAACTGGGATGGCGATGATGGCTTGCCCTCTGACAGCCGCCACTTTGGCCATCTGGCCTATGCGGTGGATGACATCTATGCCACCTGCGCGCATCTGCAGGCCAATGGCGTGGTGATCGCGCGCGCGCCAAAGGACGGGCGCATGGCCTTTGTGCGCAGCCCGGACAACATCAGCGTGGAGCTGTTGCAGGCGGGCGACGCGTTGCCCGTGGCTGAACCCTGGGCCAGCATGCCCAGCGTGGGGCATTGGTAGGGTGGGGTTTCACCCCACCACACCCCCTAAACCAGCCACATCTGTCGGGCGGGGCTCTCCCCGCCACCCCCCTGAAAAGTCCGTTTTTTCGCTCAGCGTATCCTGAAAGTACGCATGTAAAGAAGACGTCCGGAAGACGCGGGGAAGACGTCATTTTCTCCACCATTTCAGCCTCTTGAACGTCAAACTGGGCGCGACCACCGCATCATGACGTCACCCCCGACGGCTCGCGTTTCCTGCAAGGTCATGCGCGGCACATCCCGCAATGCCGTCACCTGCAGCGCCCCAAGGGCCGCATGCCCCGTGGCCCCAATCGCCAAGCCCGCCGTAAACAGCACAAGGTCATCCACAAGGTCATCCCCCATCAAACTGGCCGCCAAGGTCGCCCCACCTTCACACAGCACCCGCGTCAGCCCTTCAGAAGCCAGCATTTCCAATGCCTTACGCGCCGTTCCATCCGGCAGCGCCATCAGGCGTGCCCCCGTCTTTGCCCAGGCGCGCGTGTCCGCGCCCATATGATGCAGCATCCACACCGGCACATCCCGTGCCGTCTGTGCCAACCGCGATGTCACTGGCGTGGTCAATCGTGGGTCCAGCACAATGCGCACGGGTTGATGCGTGGCCCCCATGTTGCGCGCCTGTAAATCCGGGTCATCCATCCGCGCCGTCCCCGCCCCCACCAACACCGCATCATGTGTCATCCGCATCATATGCACCATACGCCTGGCGGCAGGCCCCGTAATCCACCGCGATTCGCCCGAGGCCATCGCTGTGCGCCCATCCAGACTGCCTGCCAGTTTCAGCGTCACAAACGGCAACCCTTGCGTCACCCGTTTCAGGAACCCTCCGGTCAGCCGAAATGCCTGATCTGCCAGCACATTTTCCGTCACCGCTATACCGGCATGACGCAGCATCGCATGGCCCCGGCCACTCACGCGCGCGTCCGGGTCCGTCAACGCCGTCACCACCCGCGCCACACCCGCCGCAATCAACGCCTCGGCACAGGGCGACGTCTGCCCGTGATGTGCACAAGGCTCCAAAGTTACATAAACCGTCGCCCCACGGGCCAGATCCCCCGCCTGCGCCAAGGCCACGCGTTCCGCATGGGGCCGCCCACCAGCTTGCGTAAACCCGCGGCCCACCACGCGACCCGCTTGCACAATCACACAACCCACCGACGGGT
>JANNBG010000475.1:0-3306 GCA_031385205.1 Rhodobacterales bacterium | reverse complement strand
GAACGGGGTGAAGGCCAGCTTGCCGGGGGATACGGCGGTGTTGACGGGCGCGTGGGTGCAACCGTTCCATGCGGGGGGCATCCTGCGCGAACAGGCGGGGTTCGTGGCGGCCATTGGGGCTGAGGCAAAGGCACATGCCGAGGCGCATAAGGCGGACCTCAAGATTGCTGATACGACGGTGTTTTTGGCCAATACGGACGCGATCAAGGTTTTCATCACGGACCACTTCCTGCCTGCAACCAGTGGGGCGACCCGGATAAGGGCGATGGCGCTGGTGCTGGCCCCGCATGCGGGGTGGGCCGCTTATGGCAGTGCGCTGGCCCCGGAAATTGCGACGGCGGTGACGGGGTATTTCAGCGCGGCTGTGGAGGAAGGGCCGGATGCGGCTTACAAGGCCAACATAAAAGCGGCCTCGTTCCGGGAAGGAGGCATCTTCGAGACGAAGGCCTTTCTGACGCTGAAACTGCCCTATTTCCGCGAACAGGACGCGCAAGGGCAGGGCGTGGCTGGCACCGAGGCCGGGCAATATGATCTGGGCTGGTTTCTGAACCGTGTGCCGCCGGGGGCGACTTCCGGGTCATCGCGGGCGCAAAAGAACGTGACCTATATGGCAGATATGGTGCGTGATGCGGACCCGGGCATGCATGAATGGATCTTGGCCAGCCAGGCAAACGAGGCGATTGCGGCATCCGTCCGGCAAATGCAATCTGAAGGCGGGACGAAGAATGCCGAGGGCGTGGCGAACTTTGTCTATTTCATGCACAAGGTGCGGACGGATACATCGGATGTAATTTTTGATCCGGACTATGCGGCACGCACCAATGAAAAGCGCGTCGCCTATCTGTCGCCACAGCATCTGGCCCTGCTGGGGACGGGCAACCCCGCCGATGCGGATTATGCGGACAAGGTGAAGGCGGCTTATACAGGGCTGCCTGCGGCGGGCACCAGCATTCCGGCGTTGCAGGCGCATGCGGGCGGGTTGTTCGCACTGCAGCTCAAGGCGGATGGGTCAGGGGTCGAGGAGACGGGGTCATGGGCGGCATCACCGCAATGGCACGAACAGTTGCGCGCCAAAGTGTCGGCGGCGCTGGGCCGGGCGGGGGCATTGACCGTCGAAGATATGAACACGCTGGGCGATACGATCCTTGAGACGTTCGAGGAAACCACGCTGAGTGCGGTGGACGAGGCGGCGATGTTGAAACCGGCGGGGGTCGGCTTTGCACTGTATCGGCTTGGTTCTACGCCGATGCGCGATTTCGATGCGCTGATCGCCGAGGCGATTGCGCGGCACCTGCGGGCGGCGACGGATTTGCAGGCCAAGATCAAATCGGTGGTGGACTATAGTGGGGGTATACGCACATGAGCCAGCTTCCCGGTACACCGCGCACGGCGCGGGCGGCGTTGATTGTGTTCGAGCCGCCCAATCCGGTGCCATCGGTCATCACGCTGCAATACAACCCGGAAACACTGACGCGCGACATCAAGGCAAGCGCGGTAGAGGGGGGCGCGCGGTCGGATGCGTTCCGGCTGACCGGGGCCCCGGTTGAGACGATCAAGATGGAGGCGTTCTTTGATGCGACGGACCGTCTGGCGCAGGGCGACGCGGTGGCCGAGGCACAGGGGATTTACCCGCAGCTTGCGTCACTGGAAATGCTGCTGGCGCCACCCAGCGGATCGGTGATTGCGAATACGGTGCTGCTGTCGCTGGGCACCATCGAAATCCTGCCAGCGTCGGCACCGTTTCTGGTGCTGGTCTGGGGCAAGCGGGTGCTGCCGGTGCGGCTGGCAGGGTTCGGGATCACAGAGGATGCGTTCGACATTCATCTGAACCCGATCCGGGCCAAGGTGAGCCTCGATTTCACGGTGCTGACCTATTCTGACCTGGACCGGACGCATGCGGGTTATGCGATGTATCTGAGCCATCAGATCATCAAGGAAACCTTGGGGCGTGCGGCGCGGGCAAGCGGCATGTCATCCAGCCTTTCGCAAAAGATTTCAGGGATTTAGGGGGCGATCATGTTCAGTGATACCAGCCGATATGCCAAACTGCCGTTGCAGGTGATGCTGCGGGCGGATGGGCGAGAAGTGCGGTTTGTCAGCCGCCGGTTTCTGCCGCAACCGGGCAGCCTGATGCGTGCGGGGGTGGAGGTGGTGGGCACATCAGACCGGCTGGACCATATCGCGCAGCGGGCCTATGGCGATGCGTTGCAGTTTTGGCGGATTGTGGATGCGACGCTGAATTTTGAGCCGGAAGAGGTGACGCGGATCACAGGCCGCCGCCTTGCCATCCCGATGATCGGGCCGGAGTAGCCATCATGCTGGATGCATTCGGGGTCAGGCTGAACCTATTGATCGGGCAGGGACTGCCACTGCCGGCACCTGCAATGGTGAGTGAGGCGCTGGAAAGTGCGGAGGTGGCGCTGTCGGATACGGAACCTTCGGGGTTCACGCTGGTGTTCAAGCTGGGCAAATCGGCGGCGCTGGCGGGGGATATGCCGCTGTTGATGCTGCCATCCCTGCAGGCGGGGGCGCGGATTGTGCTGACGGGGATCATCGGGGTGCGGATGACGGTGCTGATCGACGGGATTGTTGAAACGGCAGAGATGAAGGCGGGCGAAGGGGGCACAGGGGGCACGCTGACGTTGATGGGGCGGGATTTGGCGGCCTTGTTGGACCGGGAAGAACGGCAAGAGCAGTTTCCGGCGATGGCACCGGGGGATATCGCGCTGGTGATCCTGGCGCGCTATGCGGGGCTTGGGATCATTCCGGATGTGCGCGCGCCCATGGCGGCGGATAGGGATGCACCGACGGACCGCACCCCGATGCAGAACGGCACTGACCTGGCCTATTTGCGCGAACTGGCGGCAGCATTCGACCACATCTTTACCATCATCCCGGGCCCTGTGCCGTTGACGGTGCGGGCCTATTGGGGGCCGCCGCCGCGATTGGGCGGTGTGCAGGCGGCGATCACGGTGGATATGGGGCCGGACAGTAACGCGAGCGGGTTGTCGTTCGAGTCTGCACCGGGTGGGGCGGCGCAGGTGGGGGGGCAGGTGCTGGATGCGACGACGGTGCAGACCTTGCCGGTGCAATCCACGGTGCCATTGCGCCCGCCACTGGCGGCGATGCCAGCGGCGTTGAACCCGTTGACGGCAGCCAGCCGCATCTTGCGCCCGCAGGCGGGGCAAAGTGCCACGCAAGCCATGGCACAGGCACAGGCGCAGGCGGATGCGACATCAGACACGGTGACGGTGAAGGGCGAATTGGACCTTGGCCGTTATGGCCGGGTGCTGGAGCCGCGCAAGC
>JANNBG010000390.1:0-8170 GCA_031385205.1 Rhodobacterales bacterium | reverse complement strand
TCTTGCGGCACACGGCTGGTCACCATCAGCACGGCATCGCAGGGCAGGTCTGTCTGCTGGCCCGTCCATGTGCAGCCCAAAACGACGCCCTGTGCTGTGACAGCCTCCGGTGCCTTTGACAGATGCATCCGCACCCCCAGCGTCATCAGGCGGCGCATGATGGTGCCTTGTTCAAGCGTGTTAACGGTCCATCCGGCAACCTTGGTGGCGGGGGTCACAAATTCCACCACGCAGCCGCGCGCGATCAGCGCCTCGGCCAGCACAGAACCCATGTAGAAATGATCGTCATCATAGATCACCACGCGCCCCGCCATCGGCCCCGCACCCGCCATCACATCATCCGGCGTAAAGACCGGCATCACAGGATCGGTCGGGATGGGGGCCAGATGCAGGCGTGCCACCGCATCGCGCCGCCACGCGGCCCCCGTTGCAATCGCCACATGCTGCGCTCCCATCGACAGGATATCGTCAACCGACAGGCTGCTGTCACGATAGATGTCAACATTCGCCATCGGGGCAAGCTGGCCCACGCGGTAATCGGCCACGCGCCCCCAGGCCTGCAAGCCCGGCAATGTGCGTTCGCGCGCCACGCGCCCGCCCAAGGTGGCCGTCGCCTCGGCCAACGTCACGCGGTAGCCGCGCTTGCCTGCGGCCAAGGCGGCCTCCAGCCCCGCAGGCCCGGCACCCACAATCAGCACGCTGTCCGACGCGCCTTTGGCACGCGCGCGTTCCGGGTGCCAGCCTTTGCGCCATTCTTCCATGAACGCGGTGTTCTGGGTGCAGCGCGAGATGGCACCCGTCATATCGCCTGACACGCAGATGTTGCAGCCAATACATTCGCGGATGTCATCAAACCGGCCTTCGGCAATCTTGTTCGGCAGGAACGGATCAGCAATCGACGGGCGCGCGGCACCGATAAAGTCGAGCAGACCCGTCTTGATCTGCCGCACCATGGCATCGGCGGATGTAAACCGCCCGACCCCGACCACCGGCTTTGACGTCAGCGCCTTGATGCCGCGTACGAGGTCTTCTTGTGCGCCTTCGGGGGTAAAGCGGCTGGTGCCGGAACACTGCTCCCATGTGCCATGCGCCAGATCCCAGATGTCAGGCAGATCGGCATGCATGGCGATGAAATCGCGCAGTTCCGCATTCGAAAAGCCCATGGCGCCTGCTTCATGCAGCGACAGGCGCAGGGAAATGGCCAATTCGCCCTTGGTTTCGTCACGCGCCTCGTCCACGATTTCCCGCAGAAACCGGCTGCGGTTTTCCAGACTGCCGCCATATTCATCGGTGCGCTGATTGGTGGCGCGTGACAGGAAATGCTGCAAAATGCCAAAGCCATGCGCGCCATACAGGCAGATCAGATCGAACCCGGCAGTCTGACTGCGACGAAAGGCGTTGCGGAACCAGCGGCGCAAGTTGCGGATATCGTCACGGTCCATGGTGCGGGCCTGCACGGGATCGGACGTGAATGTCAGGATCGGCCCGCCGGATACCGCCAGCGGCACCTCACGCGAATAGAGGTTGGGGCCGTTGATGCCGGAATAGGCCAGTTGAATGCCCGCCAGCGCACCATGGCTTTTCATCGCGTCGGCCATGCGGGCAAGGGCCGGGATATCGCGGTCATCCCACAGATGCTGTTCGATAAAGGGGGTGATTTCCGACGTGGGGTGGATTTCGGTCTGTTCAGTAAAGATCACGCCCCAGCCGCCTTCAGCCTTTGTCCGGCGCATTTCGACCACGGCGGAGGGGTCACGATAGCCACCACCATTGCAATGCGGCACCTGATAAAAGCGGTTCTTGGCCCGTTTCGGGCCGATCTGCACGGGTTCAAACAGGATGTCATAACGGGCATCGCGCGGCATGTCAGACCCTGACAAAATCGGCGGCCTGCGTCGATGCGCGCGCAGGATCGGGGACAGGCACATCGACAAACAGAAGGGCCGACGCACGCACCGCCTGCGCCAGCACCTCGCCATGTGGTCCGGCGACTAGCGAGCCGCCAACATAGGTCAGATCGCCCTCAACCCCGCAATAATTGGCATAGGCAATGGTGACGCCATGGTTTGCCGCCATGGCAGGCACGGTATGGGCCACCACATGGGTAAAGGGGTCCATATTGGCCGTGGGTACCAGGATCAGCGTCACGCCCACGGCTGCCAACGCAGCCACATGCGGTGCGAATTCGATGTCATAGCAGATCAGCATGGCGGCCTTGGTGCCCTGCAGATCAAAGGTCACATAGCGCGCACCGGGCGCATAGATGGCCTTTTCGCGCGGGCCATACAGCTGAATTTTGCGGTAGCTGGCCACGCATATGCCCGCTGCATCAAAGGCTGTAGCCGCGTTGAAAACCTGCCCGCCGTCGCGTTCGGCATGGCCGATCACCAGTCCACAGCCCGCAGTGCGGCAGATGGATTGCAGGCGGTGTTGCCAATCGCCCCCCTTTTCCTGCGCCAAGTCCGCGATGTGGTCGTTGTTGTACCCCGGCAAATACGCCTCGGGTGCCACCAGAATGGCCGCACCCGCCGCACCTGCCGCGTTCAGGCCCTGCGCCAGAAGCGCAAAGGCCAGATCAGTGTCACCCGCAGGCGAAGGGGTTTGAAGGACCGCAATTTTCATACCGATGGCTCCCGCAACGTGCGGCCCGGATGGCTGGCATCCGGGCCCAGTCTGTTACTTTTTCAGGTTGGTCCAGATTGCATCATACAGCTTTTGCGTGTCCTGATCGCAGGCCATGGCAAAGGTGCCCGGTGTTGCATCCGCTGGTGGGTTGTTTTCCGGGCTGTTCTTGATGGCATCATCCAGGAACGGCTCGACCCCCAACACGCCCGATGTATAGGCCGCATAGTTCGTCACCGCCGCCGCGTTTTCCGGCACCAGCAGGAAGTTCATGAATTTCAACGCATTCTCGCGGTTGGGCGCGTCCTTCAAAAGGACCACATTATCCATCCACAGCACATTGCCTTCCTTCGGATAGGAATATTCGACATTCGCCCCTTCGGCCCGTGCCTTGGCGGAAAAGCCGTTATAGATCATGCCCGCCGCCGCATCGCCCGACACCAGCACATCCTTGGCCGTATCAGACCCGAACGACGCCCAGAACGGTTTCGCTGCCAGCAGCATGTCATTCAGCGCCTTCAACTGTGTGCGGTCCGTCGTGCATTGCGGAATGCCCAGATACATTGACCCCAGGATCAGCACCTCGTTCTGGCTGTCCAGCACGTTGATCTTGCCCTTCAATTCGTCCGGCGGGTTGAAGATGATGCCAAGGCTGGAAATATCACCCTTGTACACATCGCGGTTCACCGAAAACGACGTGGTTCCCCACTGATAGGGAATGGAATGCGTGCGGCCCTTATCGAACGGCACATCCAGCCATTGCGGCGCGATATTGGCATAGTTCGGCATTTCCGCCGGGGTAAAGCTGTCAAGCAACCCATCCGCCGCCATGATGCCCACCATGAAATCCGCAGGCACCGCCACATCATATTGGCCCAGCTTGCCCGCCTTGAGTGAGGCCAGCATCGCTTCATTGGAATCGTAGGTGTCAATCGTCACCGCAATGCCCGTTTCGGCCTGAAATTTATCCACCAGTTCCTGCGGGATGTATTCAAACCAGTGATAAACCGAAAGCTTGCCATCGGCCTGTGCCGTGGTTGCCAGCGCCGCAAGCGCGGCAGAGATCAAAAGCAGTTTCATGGGCGGCACTCCTAAGCAGGGTTATGGGGCACATTGCCCCGTTTGTTGATAAGGTAAGACAGGCTGACAAAGACCACCGATGTGACCAGCATCAGCGTGGAAATCGCCATGATGTTCGGCTTGATCCCTTGTTTGACAGACCCGAAAATCGCCGTAGGCAGAGTTTCCATCCCCGCCCCTTTGACAAAGTTCGTGATGATGAAATCATCCAGACTGATGATGAACGCCAACAAACCGCCCGAAATGATCCCCGGTGCCAGCAATGGCAGCAAGATCAGCCGAAACGCCTGTGCGCGCGTTGCATATAAATCGCGCGCCGCCTGTTCATAGGTGGCCTCGATCCCTTGCAGACGTGCCGCGATGGGCAGGTAGGCAAACGGGATGCAAAAGGTGATATGCGCGATCAGAATGGTCAGATACCCCGTCGTCAGCCCGATGACCGAAAAGAAGATCAGCGTCGCCACCGCCGTCACAATTTCCGGCACCATCAGGGGCAGGTTTATCAGTGCAAAGGTGGCAGACTTCCCCCGGAACGCCCCACCGCGCACCATGGCAACCGCTGCCGCCGTCGCAATCGCCGTGCTGGTGAGGCCCGCAATCAGCGCGATAGTGATGGAGTTCCACGCCGCCGCCGCAAAGCGCCCCGCCTCTGGCCCCGTAAAAACCTGGGCATACCAATGCAGCGAGAAGCCGCCCCATGTGGTGATCGAGGTGGAGCCATTAAAGCTGTAAATCGTGATGACGATCAGCGGCGCATAAAGGATGAACAGACATCCCAGCGTGATGGCGCGAAATCCCGGATAATGCCGCACCCCCTTCAGCGGGCCCCCTGCCGCGCGGCCGCCCGCGCATAGGCCAGCAGCACGATCAGCACCAAGGTCATCAAGATCATCGCCACAGCCGCACCAAAGGGCCAATTGCCCATGCTGCCTTTGAACTGTTCCTCGATCAGACTGCCGATCATAAAGCTTTTCGCCCCGCCCAGCAGATCAGGTGCCAGAAACGCCCCCAGCGATGGCACAAACACCAATAGGCACCCCGCAATCAGACCGGGGCGCACGATGGGCAGCACAATCTCGCGCAGCACCACCCAGCGCGACGCATAAAGATCAGCCGCCGCTTCGGAAAGGGTAAAGTTATAGCGTTCCACCGCCGCATAAATCGGCAGCACCATGAACGGCAGATAGCTGTAAAACAGCCCCAGCAGAACGGCTGCATTTGTATTGACCAAAGGCAATGGTGCGTCGATCAGCCCCATGCCCATCAGCGCCTCGTTCAACGGGCCATTATCGCGGATCAGAAACTTCAGCGATACCGTACGGATCAGCAGATTGACCCAATAGGGAATGGTAATCGCAAACAGCCATAGCCCGCGCGTCGCCGCAGACCGCGTTGCAATGAACCACGCTGTAGGAAAGCCGATCATCAGGCAGAACATTGTGGCAAGGCCCGCCTGCCAGATCGACCGCCAAAAGATCGTGATATAGGTCCATTCGATTTGCGCCGGTTCATCGCCGAACAACCCGCGTGTCACAAAGAACTGGTCATAGGCCGCAAGGCTGAACTGCCAATCCACGCCACCGCGAAACTCTTTGGTCAGCACGGAATAGACTGCCATCAGGATCACCGGCAGCAACAGAAAGATGCCGATCATCCCCCATGTCGGGGCCAGCAATGGCCCGATGATGCCCCGGTATCCCGTCTGGTCGCCCGGTTCTGCCGCGCCTTTTGGTACCAGCCCCGTCATCAGTCCGCCAAAAGGCGCGCCGCGCCTTCCTCCAGTTGCAGGCCCACGCGGGTGCCCGGTTCCGGCACCACGATGCGTGCCGCGTTCTGCACCCGCAGATGAAACGCTGCTCCCCCCTCCAGCCGCACAAACAGTTGCAGATCCGTGCCCAGATAGACCACGCGGTCCACCACCGCCTCTAACCCGCTGCCCGTTGGCACAAGGCTGACGCGTTCGGGCCGGATCGACAGGTACCGCGCCCCCGGCGCCACATCAGTCGCCGGGCAAGGCAGGCGATGCCCCCCCGGCAAGACCACTGTCGCCACGCCTTGTGCCACGCTTTCCACCTGCACTGCCAGAAGGTTTGTCTCGCCAATGAAATCCGCCACAAAGCGGTTCGCCGGGGTTTCATAAATCGCGCGCGGGTCGCCAATCTGCTGGATGCGCCCATCACGCATGACGGCGATCTGGTCTGACATCGTCAGGGCTTCTTCCTGATCGTGCGTCACAAAGATGAAGGTAATGCCCGTATCCCGTTGCAATTGCTTCAGTTCCACCCGCATCGCCTGACGCAGCTTCAAATCCAGCGCCGACAGGGGCTCGTCCAGCAGCAACACCTTTGGCGCCGGGGCCAGGGCCCGCGCCAGTGCCACGCGCTGCTGCTGCCCGCCCGACAGTTGCGCGGGCATCCGATCCGCAAAATCCGCCAGATGCACCATATCCAGCATATCGCCTGCGCGCTTGCGCCGCGATGGCAGATCAAGCCCCTTCATCTTTAACCCGAAGGCCACGTTATCCAGCACCGACATATGCGGAAACAGCGCATATTGCTGAAACACCGTGTTCACCGGGCGCAGGTTCGGTTCCAGATTGGCGATGTTCTGGCCAAACAGCCTGATCTCGCCCTGCGTCACATCTTCAAACCCTGCAATCATCCGCAACAGCGTTGTCTTGCCACAGCCCGACGGACCCAGCAGCGTGAAGAATGCATTGTCCGCAATAGCCAGCGACACCCCATGCAGCGCCGTGACCGACCCATAGCGTTTCACCGCGTCGATAACCTCGACAGCTACTGTCATCCGGCACCATACCCCCGCATTGCAGATATAAGGCTAGCCCACGGCGTTCCCGGGGGTATATACCCCCAGAGAGGTATGAATGGACGCCCTGCCTAACACCGCCGAAAGCCAACTGGCCGACGCCATGCGCAAACTGCGGCAACCGGGGTTCGAGGCGGCCCTTTTCAGTCTGTTGCGGCGCGTGGCTGCACCCGACAATTTGCTGGTGCTGGCCTACCGCGATGCAGAGCCGCCGCAGGTCTTGTACCAATGTGCTGATCATCCGCAGGTCTTTGCCCGGCTGGAGGCCACCTATCTGGCCGGGGCCTATCTGTTGGACCCATTTTTCGACATGCATCTGACCCGTGCCGCCAAGGGCCTGTACCGCCTGCGCGACGTGGCCCCCGATGCCTTTGTCCGTAGCCGATACTACATCGAATATTATGAACAAACCACGCTGGTGGATGAGGCCACGTTTGTCACCTACCCCGCCCCCGGCGTTACCCTGAGCCTGTGCATCGGGCGTGATGTATCATCCGGCCAGCCCTTTCTGCCCCGCGAGATCGAGCTTTGCACCCGCATCGCCCCCATCATCTGCGCGCTGGCCGAGGCCCATTGGGCCAGCCTGACCAGCACCCCCGCCCCGGTTGATGATCCCGGCGCCGTCCTCGTGCGCGCGCTGGAGGCGGCCCGCAACATCCACCTGTCACCCCGGCAGGTTGCCGTCGCCCTGCTGATTTTGCGCGGACATTCCACCGTGTCCATCGCCCTGCGCCTTGGTGTTGCTGCACAGACCGTCAAGGTCTTTCGCAAACAGCTTTACCGCCGTTGTGGCATTTCATCCCAAGCCGAGCTTTTTGCGATGATTCTGCCGTTGCTGAAAGGCGGTCTGTCGCCGCCCACGCCCTGACGCATTGCGGGAATTTGGTCGGAGCGAGAGGATTCGAACCTCCGACCCCCTGCTCCCGAAGCAGGTGCGCTACCAGGCTGCGCTACGCTCCGACCGTGGATTGCGATTAAACCGAACGATGATCCTTGGCAACCCCGTGTGCCCGCCCCATCCGCATCACCATGCGCGGCAGAAAGCCCATTTCCGGGCGGCTTTTTGATTGCAGCACCGGGTTGGTTTTCGACGTGCCCCCCACCGCCTCGCGCAGCACGATATACACGCCTGATGCGATGATGACGCTTGTCCCAATCACCGTCCATTTGTCCGGATATTCCTTGAAAATCAGCGCGCCATAGACCGCCGCCCAGATGATCTGCGAATACTGCATCGGCGCCACGATCACCGCCTCGCCCGCTTTATACGCTGCGATCAGGATCATCGTCGCGATGAAGCCCAAGGTTGCGAACAACGCGAGCAGGCCCAGATGTTCAATCGGCATGGGTTTGTACACAAACGGCATCACGCAGCCCATCGCCAGAAAGCTGACCATCATCGGGTACACCATCAGCACCACAGACCGTTCATCCTGCCCGATCTTGCGCACGATGATCGACGCGAGCGCCCCCGTCAGCCCCGCCGAAAGTGCGGCAAGGTGGCCCCATGACAGCCCGTCACCTAATCGAACCTCCATCCAAAGAAAGTTTAAACCCTTATTATCAGTCATATTTAAAATACCTGAAGGGAAATGATTTGTTTACCCTGCTAAAAGATCAACAGCATACTACACAGAAAATG
>JANNBG010000385.1:0-2977 GCA_031385205.1 Rhodobacterales bacterium | reverse complement strand
AATCAAAGTCATTCTGCCATTTAATTTGCTCTTTCCATGTGTTCAGCCCCATCCACGCAATATAAAGTCCACCACAAGCGGCAAGCGATGTCGCAACATTTGAAAGATTTTCGAAAAAATGTGGGCCCATCACCCCTTCCCCTCCAGATACCGCCGTTTCGCCTCTTCCTGCCTCCCAAAGTCCCTGACCATCCCCGTAATCGCCACCTCATCCGACTTGTCCGCATAACGGAACTCGCTATCGGCATAGCGGTTCACCTCCTGGATCACAATCTCCACCGAAATCGGCTGCATCAGGCCCCGGATCATCGCCATCTTGTCGTCGTATCCTTTGAACAGAAACGTCTCCGGCGCCTCCATCCACGCGTCGGGCAATTCAAAATCCATCGCCCGCACCTTGACCGCGTCCGTGATATTCTTCACCGCCCGCCCGGTAAACCGATCATCCGCAGCTTGGATGGCCTTTAGATACGCCCCGATCTTGGCAATCGTATCCAGCGGTCCCAAATCCTTTGCCACCTGATCCCACACTTTCAACAACCCATCCTCGTGCGGCTTACCATGCCCCTCAAAACTCGCCGCGACCGCCTTCTTAATCTCCTGCGCCGCAAACAGCTCATGGTCGCCCAGCGGGATCGCATGGTTCTTCCCCAACAACAGCGACAGGATATCAATATAATCCTCACGGCTCTGCGGCCCGTCCACTAAAAACCGCGCACCCGCCCGTTGCCGCAGCGCATCATCCACGTTTTCAGGATAATTCGAAAACATCCCAAACGTACAATTCCCACGCACCACCGTATTGGCCCCCGCAAAGGCCCCCATGAACACCGCCGTCACCTCTTGCTGACCCGCTGAGGATTGCCGATCCCCCCGTTTACCTGCAACCTGATCAATATCATCAATCGTCCCAAACGAAATCACCCCCGGATCAATCACATTATCAATAAATACTTTGGCATTCTGACCCGATTTCCCCTGATAGCTGTCAATCTGATCAATACTGAAGTTTTGATACCGAAACGGATACCCCGCCACCTTGCAATACCCATCAATCAACCCCGCCATCATCTGGATCAGCGTTGTTTTTCCGGTCCCCGGCTTACCATCGCCCATAAACGTGAAAATAAACCCACCCAATTCTGCAAACGGGTTCAGCTTCCGTTCAAAATCATAGGCCATCAGCATTTTCGACAACCGCAGCGCCTGATACTTGGCGATATGGTTGCCCACCACCTCTGACGGCTTCTTGAATTGCATCGTCAGCACGCCACCCTTGGCGGCCTTAGCAGGCTTAAAGCCGGAAATCACCAGCCCATCCGCCTCGACCTTCCAACTCGCCCCCAGATACGCACCCAGACGCGTCGCGATTTGTGAACGAAGGCTCACTTTCTCCATCAACGCCTCGCAAAACGCGGCGATGGTGGCGATCAGACGCGGCTCATCCGTGGCATGTACGGCAATATCCTGATCCAACTCCCACAGCGCACCCTGCAAAGCCAAGGGCGCGTTGTCCGTCAGCACCTCCTCTACCGTGCCCAGTTCCACCGTGGTGGACCCCAGATGCGGGGCGAGCAAAAACGCGGTCGCATTGGCAAAGGTGAACAGCGTCAGCAGCGCATCGGCGGTCAGCAATTCCGTAAACTCCGCCCGCTTCCCCTCTGGCAACCGCCCCTCCAGATTGGCCTTCTTCAACTCCGTCAGCCCCGAATTCGCCGCCACCGTCTCGCCCATCGCCAAAGCAATCGCCAGCCCCCGCCGCAGCGCGCCCAATGCAGACGCCTGCAAGGGTGATACCAGATCACCCATCATTTCAATGCGTTCGAGCACCCACACCCCACCGGGCCGCGCTGTGGAGCGGGCGGCAAGGCCCGGAATTGTCGACCGCATCCGGGGCCGCACGCCAATACCCGGCGACCGCTCCATCGCCGTCGCCTCGACTAGTTTTGCCAATCGGGGCGCATGGTCAAACCCGGTCAACATCCCTAACGCGGGTTCATATTGCGCGCGGATCGTCTCTTCCCGCAGTTCCATCGTATCGCGTGTTGTCATGTCTACCTCGCAGGAATGATCCGTCCGCCGCCACCCACCACAAACTTGCGCACATCACGAAAGCCGGGCGGGTCTTGTTCGACCAGCACCTGAAATGGCACTTCCGGCAATATGACCATTCGTTCCATTCGGGTGGCACCAAGGTCGGCCCCATTTACAGCATCCAGTTTGAAAATTTGCCGCTCGATAGATGAAAACCACCCTTTATCAATGCTTTCCACCCGCTCTGATACCAAATCCTCTACCGTCCAGACCAGCGCCCAATCCTCATCCGGCCCTGCCTTTGCATCGGACAATACCTTTGAAATCGGCCCCGACTGCAGGGTGAAATCGTTGGAATACATCGGCCCCAGATGGATGCGGCGCAGGCGTTTGGGGTGCAGCGTGTCGAAATCGGCATCAAAGCCAGTGGCAATGGTCAGCAGTTTCAACCCATCTGATGATTGCGCCATCAAGGCGGCCTGCGCCTGCGGCCAGCGGCGGTCATCATTGGGCAGGGGCTTGGCGCCTGAATCCTCCAGATCCATCAGATACAGGATCGGAAGGTTCACCTGCGTATCCCAAATGGCCCAATGAATCAGATACTTGCGCCGGTCACCCACGGTTTCGATCCATTGGGCATCAGGGTCATTGCGGGCCCAAAACAACCCGCCCGCCTTGAGCGTCTCGTAATACATGCGCTGCGACAGGGCGAATTGCAGGGCGGTGGGCAGGGTCAGATCGCCCACAATCTGGCGGATCATGCGGTCCTTGATCTCATCAATCGTCGGGCCAGCGAGGTGTTTTTCTGCCTGCTGTGCATCGACCGCCATCATCATCAGTTCCTGGGCCACCGGAAAGCCGGACTCGTGCCTGTCAAATGTGACTCTTTGTGCGGCTTCGGCACGGCCGGTCATCAGGTACTTGTGCGACAGCGCGCGAAAGG
>JANNBG010000276.1:0-1653 GCA_031385205.1 Rhodobacterales bacterium | reverse complement strand
GATGGGATTGGCGGGCATCTGGAATGCGCCTTTCTGAACAGCAATCAGGCGCGCTGGCAGTTTGCGGCGGGCAGTCTGGGCACCGCCTTTGCGCAAGGCAAGACCCTGTTCTGGAACAAACCCATGGTTGATGGGGCAGGGGGCTTGGCCATTCTTGGCCGCCATTTGGCCGAAGATGTCAGCGCGACCAAACTGGTGCGCAGTCTTGGCCTGCGGGTCAGCCTGCCGCCCCGGCCCTTCGCACAACCCATCGGGTGGCGCAGTCTGCGGCAGGTCTGGGACCGGCAGTTACGGTGGAGCAGGGTACGGCGTGATGGGTTTTTCTGGCTGTTCTTTGGCGAGTTTACCAACGGTGCTGCGGTTGGGGCAGTGCTGATGGCACTGGCAGGCGGGCCGCTGGCGGTGATGGCCTATCTGGCCCTGTGGTGGGGGGCCGAGGTGGTGTTGATGATGCGCGCAGGCTGGCCACACGGTTGGCGCGATGTGGCCGTGCTGCCGTTGCGCGATGCTTTGCTGCCCGCGTTATGGGCGGTCACCTTTCTGCGGCGAGGCTTTGAATGGCGTGGCACAGCGATGACCACGACACAGGTGCCTGCCGCATGACGGACCCCACCCAAATCCTGACGCTGGTATCCTCACACGGGTTGATCGTGCTGACCGTGCTGGCGATTCTGGAAGGGCCGATTGTCACGGTGATTGCCGCATGGCTGGCCAGCACGGGGGTTTTGTCCCTGCCGGGGGTGTTTGTCTGCGTCGTGCTGGGCGATCTGATTGGCGACACCGCGCTGTATCTGGCCGGGCGGTTTGCGCCGGGCTTTCTGCCGCCCCGCTGGACACGCCGGATGGGCCTGCACCCGCGCCGCGTGGCCCCGTTGCTGCGCAACTTTCGCGATAACGGCCCAAGGCTGCTGGCGATTGGCAAGCTGACCCATGCCGCAGGCTTTGCCGTGCTGATTGCCGCCGGTGTGGCGCGGGTGCCGTTTGGCACGTTTCTGGCGGTCAACCTGCTGGCCACGGTGCCGAAAAGCATGGTCTTCATCGCCTTGGGCTATCTGGCGGGCAGTGCCTTTGCGGCGATTGGGCAGTGGTTGTTTGTGGCGTCCGTCGTGGTGATTGCCGTCATCGCAGCGGGGCTGTTTATGCGCATGCGCAAACCCGTGGCGGTGCTGTGATGGCCCCGCATGTAACCCTGACATGCCTGATTCCGGCCTATAACGAGGCGCCGCGCATTGCGGGCGTGCTGGCCGCCGTGGTGGGGCATCCTGCCTTGCAGGCGGTGCTGGTCGTGGATGACGGGTCTACCGATGGCACGGGCGATGTGGCGCGCGGCTTTGGCGTCGCGGTGATGCGCACGGCGGGCAATCTGGGCAAGACGGCGGCCTTGGCGCAGGCCTTGGCGCAGGTGGAAACGACGCATGTGCTGCTGCTGGATGCGGATCTGATCGGTCTGACAGCGGCAGATGTGACGGCGCTGATCGCACCCGTGCTGGCGGGGCATGCGCAGGCGAGCCTGTCGTTGCGTGGCAATGCACCGCGCACATGGCGGCTGATCGGAGTGGATTATATTTCGGGCGAACGCGTGGTGCCGATGGCGGTTTTCGCCTGGCAGTTGCAAGCCATGTCGCGTCTGCCGCGCGTTGGGTTTGAGGTGTT